>QHYR01000253.1 GCA_003223315.1 Acidobacteriota bacterium
ATTCCGTGCTTGAAACGGTGCGGATGCTTTCCAATTTCGAGACGCACCACACCAAATTGTTGCAAATTGTCCTAGCCGGCCAGCCTGGACTGGCTGCAAAGCTGGCGCAGCCCCAATTGTCGCAACTACGTCAACGCATTGCCGTTCTCAGCCGTCTGGAGCCCTTCACCGCGGCGGAAACAGCGTGCTATATCGACCACCGACTCAAGGTGGCAGGCTATTGCGGCAAACCACTCTTCGAACCAAGCGCCGTCAGTCTGATTGTACAACGAAGCCGGGGCATCCCAAGAAACATCAATAACATCTGCTATAACTCGCTGTTGATAGCCTATGTCCGAGGGGACGGGACGGTGACTGAGGGGCCAGTCTGGCGCGCCATCGAGGCTGCTGCATTTGCAAGGCGGCGATAGACTCGAGTCGCTTATCTGAGAACAGCCAAACGGCGACGGCGGGAAAAGAATCGCTCACCTAAGCGCCGTCAACGCGCAGCGTGATCGCGGCGAAGTCCAGAGCGCGCCAGCGGATCACTACGCTTTTAGAAGGACAACCGGATTCTTTTTCGCAATCGTGAGCAAACGGAGCGCCGTGTTTTGCGGGCGGCGAGTGCCCTGTTCCCAGCTTTCCACGGTGTTGGTGCTGACACACAGATATTGAGCGAACCGCGCCTGACTTACGTTCAAGGTCAGCCGAATCTTGCGAATTTCTTCCGGCTTCATGGGCTTTGGGGGTGATGGCATCTCTGTCACGCGCAGGTCAACCCTCTCGCCGCGCTCATAAGCCAGTGCATCGGCAAGGGACTGCCGCATATCGTCGTGAATGTTCACCTTGATCTTCTTTGCCATTCGAGCCTCCTACAATCGTTTCAATTCCGCGACCATCCGGCGAAGCGTCTTCCGCTGCTCCGTGCTCAGGTCTTCTTGCTCGTTCTTATCCAGCAAAAAGAGCAGGTGAATGTGCGCTCGGTGCTCCAAATACAGGTGCAGGTAGCGGTAGCCACTCTTACCCTTCCCACGGGCCGGATTGGACATCCTAGCTTTCCGTATCCCGCCTAAGCCTTTGACGATGCTCCCACGGTCAGGATTTTGGAGCAGGTCGTCCTGAATCTCTCGCAGCACATCATCTGCCGAGTCCCCCGCCAATTCCATCAGACGCCGCGTAAATGGCCGGGATTCGATGAATACCACACTGTAGGATATACCACGCTGTAGGACATGCCGTCAACCTAAAAATGCGGGTCGCGTTTCTTGGCTCGGGAGGAGAGACTCAAACTGCACGCCGCCTCGGATGCAATTGCGTCAAAAGCGTTGACCGAGCCTCCGCGTTTCGGCGCCTTCAGCTTTGGGCATCTTTCTAGAGATACAAAGCGCTTCACCGATCTTTGTTTCTTCAATTCTTCACACACTATCAACAATTCCTTCACAACGGTTTTTTTAGCGTAAATGTGCAAGTGCCTTGTTTTCAATGGGTCTAGTTTGGAAGGAGAATTGCCGAGCTGAAGAGCTGGAGTTGCAACTTCATCGAAACGCTCAAGGGTACGAAGGCAGCTCAGATATCTCGGTGTGGCACGGTGCGTAATTGGACCAAATAGGCCTCGAGCAACGCTTCATGCAGCGGGGGTCCGCGACAATCGTTGACCAAGCCTCCGCGTTCCGGCGCCTTCAGCATCGGGCATCCTTCTAAAGGTACAAAGCGCTTCATCGCATCCCCTGCAAAATGTCCCTTTCGTCCATTCGAGAGCACCCGCCGACACTTTAAGACAACTGCCCCCCTCTGAGAGGACATTCCGCTTCTTGCGTCCGCAAAATAAGCGTGCGTAGATTGCTTGCGAAATTCGCATAACGCATCGGATGGATTTGCAATCTCTGAGAGCCATGATTCAGTCCAGGCGACAGTGCGCACTCGTGAGCCGTGAAGCGATGCGTTTCCCTCTGGATGCACCGGTCGTCTTCTGGTGGAGGGATGCCAACGGTGTTCACCAACAAGGTGAAGGACGCAGTTATGACCTTAGCGAGCTGGGGGCCTTTGTGTTTGCGAGTGCCTGTCCGCCAGAAGGAGCGCAAGTCGGCCTCAGGATCCCCATTACACAATTTCCTGACGTGGCGCGACCTTTGCGAATGGAAATGGAGGGGCGCGTTCTACGGATCGAACAGGTCCGAAGCGGTGAGGGGCGCGATGGCTTTGCGATTCTGAGTGTGCAAACCGTCTTGTGCGAATTGGACAACCGCACTCGGCAAAGGAACTCAGACCTTCCTCCCAAGGCCAGGGCACCCGTGGCTCTTCATTTCTCGTGCCAAGTTCATTAGGTCGGTCAGAGCGCAGCAGGTTCGGCTTTCTTGGTGGCGGGAAAAATTCTGCTAGGCGGGTGTGATTTGTTGGGGACGCGATTCAAGGGATGCACGGCAACTAAAGGGCTCGAGGTGTCGGCGGTTTTGGGCTTACCCCCCGAAGAGGTGATCTTTGGAAACTCTTCGGTCATGGGCAAGATCCGTCAAAAATTGGAAAAAGCCGCAGGTGCCAATCTCGCGGTCTTGCTGCGCGGACAGAGCGGGACGGGTAAGGAGGTGCTCGCGAAGCTGATCCATACGCAGTCTCCGTGGAGAGGCGGACCCTTCGTCAAGGTCAGCTGTCCAGCCATTCCGGGCACTCTTCTGGAGAGCGAACTTTTCGGCTACGAGAGAGGCGCTTTCACCGGCGCCTATGGCGTCAAGCCAGGTCGCGTGGAGTTTGCCCACGGCGGCACGCTCTTTCTGGACGAGATCGGTGAGCTAGACCCCTCCCTACAAGCGAAACTACTCCAGCTGCTTCAGGATGGTGAGTTCAGTCGGATTGGCGCTTCTGACGACAGAAGAATCGACGTTCGCTTTGTTTGCGCTACCAATCGCTCTCTCGAACGGGAGATGGAGTCTGGTCATTTTCGTGAAGATCTTTTCTACCGGATCAACGTCCTAGCGATTCAACTACCGCTCCTGCGGGACCGAAGAGACGATATTCCGACCTTGGTTGATTACTTCCTGAATACCTATAGCCGGCAGCTGGAACGTCCTGTCCCCGCTCTGTCGAGTCACCTTTTGGCGGACTTCGCAAGATACTCCTGGCCTGGAAACATTCGGGAGCTTGAGAACTTGATGAAGAGCTACGTCATCTTTGGGTCAGAAGAAGATCTGCGTGCCGCGATGCAACCCTATCAAGAGGATTTTCTTGATTTTGAGATTCCCTCGAACGGGGTGATATCCCTGAAAAAGGTTGTCCGCGCAGCCACCAGGCAGCTCGAGCGAAAGGCGATTCTCAGAGCGCTTGAGACACATCAGTGGAACCGACGAAGCGCCGCTCGTGCCTTGAGTATTAGTTACGCGGGGCTTCTTTGCAAAATGAGAGAGGCGGGTATGCCTCCGACTAGAGGACCAAGAGCTTGCCTCGACGTCGGCGTGCAAGGCGCGAGCTGAACTAGATTCAGATGGTTTCCGTACGACGAAGGTGTCAGGGCAATGCAAATTTCTCAGAACATCGCGTTGACTATCCTAGCGCTTGCGACCGTGTTTGCTCCGGCATGGGCAGATGACCGGGGAACCAAGCCCGCGCCTCGCCAACTAGCGGTGAAGGCGGCCCCGGAAAAGCCGGAGAGTCCGAAAAGACCGCTGGAACCCCCTTCCGTTTTGATCGAGCAAGTGCAGGCAACCGATGTCGATCAACATGTCCAAGTGCGCATCACGGGCAGCGGTGTTCTTTCCTGCACCCCGTCTCCTCTGGGTCACCCAGATCGTTTGGTCTTGGATTGCGCAGGGGCCCGCTTGCAGAGCCAACAGGGATCGATCCATGTTGACCTAGGTCCAGTTCGTTCTGTTCACGTCGGTCAATTCAGGGCCGATGTGGTCAGAGTGGTCATCGACCTCGTCGAACAGTCACCTTACACAATTCGCGCTGACGGAAACACAGTCACCGCCGTGTTTAACTCGACGCGTCAGCAACCTTCGAGCTTGGAGTCCACCAGCACGGAAGTAGAACCTGCTACCCACATAGCTGCAGGAGTGGGCGAACAGGCTTTGAGGGATGCTCCGGCGGTCACCGACAGCTTGCCAAGGTCTTTGGAAGCTACCTCACCACCTCTTGCCCGTGGTGAGGCGTCTCTGGTAGATCAGTCGGCATCGGCACCACTCGTTCCTCCTTCACCCCCCGTGGCGTCGAGCGATCTACCGAAGGTCCAAGAAACCGCATCAGGGGCGAGCACCCCAGCCGAGAAGCTCGACTCGGCTCTTGCTGATCAGGACTATGTCATCGGCCCTCAAGATGTGCTCGCCATTAACGTTTGGCACGAACCAGAACTTTCCCAGTCCGTTCCTGTGCGGCCTGACGGGAAAATTTCGTTGCCACTGCTTGGCGATTTGAAAGCTAGCGGCCTCACTCCCCGCTTGCTCCAGAACCTCCTGGCCAAGGAGTTGGAGGCTTACATCCGCAAACCGCAGGTCACCGTGATCGTCCGAGAGGTCAACAGCCAAAAGTTTTACGTTATCGGTGAAGTGGGGCGACCCGGCGAGTATTCTCTGGCGACCAGCATGACGGTGCTCGATGCACTGGCGGAGGCTGGCGGGTTCCGGGACTTCGCCAACGTACAAAAGATCTATTTACTTCGGCTGATGCCCGACGGCTCTCGCAAGCGCCTCCCCTTCGATTACAAAGCAGCGGTGAATGGGAAGAACTCGTATCACGATATCGAACTTCAGAGTGGTGACACTCTGGTTGTGCCCTAGTCGAGGTTGAAAAGACAGGTGAAGGACAGAAGCCTCCAAATCGAAAATCGCAAAGCGGCTAAGCCGCTGTCGGCCGCCGCCGCGCGAGCGGCACGCCGGCAGTTTGTCCTGCTGTGGGCGATCGCCACGTGGCTCATCTTACCTCTCCTGGAAGCTCCACTCCGCGCCTCAGATTCATCGCGCAGTTCCAATGTAACGACGGTTCAGGTGCTGGGAGTGCGCTCTTCTTCCGAAGCTGACTACAGTCGGGTGATCATCGATTTGTCAGCTGACGTCCGATATACGGTCGGGCATCAGTCTAATCCAGAGCGCGTGTACTTAGATCTGTCGCAGGCTGAGATCAGCCCCCGACTCGCCAACCGGCGGATCGCTCTGAAGGACGCACTAGTTGAGCAGATTCGAATGGCGACCGACCAAGGCTCGGTGACGCGAATCGTCCTCGATTTACGCACGCCAGTTCGGTTCCGGGTATCGAAGCTTGTCGACCCGGAGCGGATGCTCGTCGAATTGAGTCGACCGCCCGATGGAGTGGCGTCGGTGGAGCCCACCCCAGGTGGGACGGTCCGTGGAGCGCCTCGACAGATTCCAAGAAGCGAAAGGCCAAGTTCCACAAGTGCGTCGCCTCAGGACACTCAATCTTCGGGCACTGGAGGGTCGCGCGCCGCAACTACACCGGGACCACACACTTACGGAGACGCGGAAAAAGTCGGCCTGAACTATGCGGGCACCTCTCCTCCTCGAAACGTCCTTTTGCTCGGACTCAGCGCTGGGAGCAGCTACGACGACAACGTCTTTGGCAACAACCTGCATCGCGTTGGCGATGTGGACTTTCTGTTTGGCCCGAGCCTCAGCCTGCACCGCGACGGAAGGCTCCTCCGCTTGGCGCTGAGCTATCAGCCATATTTCCGCATTTACAGGAGGGCGTCCGAACCAAATGCAGTAGACCAGACTCTTGGACTCGACGCGGCCTATCAAACGACTTCACGCATCTCATTTCGCGCCCGTGGGACAGCGTACTATACGACGGGCCTATTTCAGCCGGGTCAGAACGGGGAGTTTGTTCCCGGCCTAAGTTCCCCTTCCAGCTTGAATAACATACTGTACACGCCCACCGTCCGGCAACTTACATGGAGCTCGCGAATCGATGCCAGCTATCAGGCTAGGGTGCATGACTCGGTCAGCCTGTTTGTCGGTGACTCCCGACTCGACTTCATACAGCAAGGTTCCAACCTAAGGAACCTGCAAAACATGGAAGAGAGACAAGCCGGCCTGCTCTATGAACATCGGCTTAGTCCTCACACCACTGTAGGGACTAACTACTTGTTCGAGGATATTCGTTTCGGGTTGGACTCGCGGACTCTCGTGCACAGCGCCTTCCTATCCTATGCGCAGCAAGTCTCTCGCAGCCTGACGCTGAGTGTCTTTGGCGGGCCGCAGTATTCGCGCCTGCACGAGGTCGTCATCTTCTCGGTTGGCCCCTTCAGGTTCCAGGTTCCAATCTTTCAAGTGGGTTGGAATTGGGCCATCGGCGCCACGCTAGCGAAGCGGTTGGACAAGACTGTGCTCGAATTGACCGCACAGCGGCAGGTGTCCAACGGAGGGGGATTCACTGGTGCTGTGGTCGGTTTCTCTGTAGGGGCAAGCGTGAGACGCCAGCTGCCGGGACGTTGGGATGCCATTTGGAGCGGAGGTTATGCGAAGAACAGCAGCGTTGCGTCTGGGTTTTCCGCTAGTGAATTTCAAAGCGAGACGGCGGGACTTGGCTTGGAGCGGTCGCTGACAGAAAGACTCAGTTTCCGCCTAGGGTATGACTTCCTCCGCCAACGCGCTACTGGACAATCCCCGTTGTTCGCAAGCTTTGACCGCGACCTTTGGTCTGCCCAGCTGTCTTACCGGTTTCACCAGATAGGGTTAGGGCGCTGACGACGATGGAAGATACATTCGAAAGTAACCCGGTACGTTGGCAGGATTACTGGGCAATGGTGTTGCGCCGGCGCTGGTGGTTGATGGGGCCACTGTTTTTTTGTGGCTTTGTTGCCTTCGGGGTAGCGCACTTCTGGCCGGAGCAGTATCGCTCGGAGGCTTTGATCTTAGTCGAGCAGCAGAAGGTACCTGAACTCTACGTCACACCCAACGTGGTGACCGACCTCCAGGACCGTTTGCAAAGCATGACCCAGCAGATTCTCAGCCGCACGCGACTCGAGAAGCTCATCGAACAGTTCAATCTGTATCCCAACCAGCGCCAGCACGTGAACAACGACGAAGTCGTCGATGGGATGCGGAAAGACATCCGCATCGAACTGGTACAGGCACCCAGGCGCGAGGATGAGCTCACCGCCTTTCGTATCAATTTCTCGTATAACAGCGCACGAGTTGCCCAGCAAATCACCAATGAGCTGACTTCGCTATTCATTGACGAGAATCTCCAAGCGCGGGGCCAACAATCCGTCAGTACGACCACCTTCCTCGAAAACCAACTGGAACAGGCGCGGCAAGATCTCGCTCAGCAAGAGGAGCGCCTGCGCGAATACAAGATCCGCTTCATTGGTGAACTCCCCGAACAGCAACAAAGCATGCTCCAGATGCTCGGGAGTCTTCAGGCTCAGCTCGACGCCAATACGGCGGCCACCGAGCGAGCCGAGCAACAGAGGATTTATCTGGAATCGATGCAGAGCCAGTACAGGGCGATGCAAGAGTCCCCTGGAAGCGCCGATGGGAACGCTGCGACCTCTCCGATCGCCGTTGCGGACGCAACGATCCGCGATCTTCAGAAGCAACTCACCGAACTCGAGGCGAAATACACGTCCAGGCACCCCGATGTCGACAAGCTCAAAGATCAAATAGCCGGTTGGGAGGAGACACGGAACCAGTCGGAGCAGAAACTAGAAAACAGTCCGTCGACCGAAGCTTCCGCAACCACAACTCCGTTACGTGGAGCCCCTGCTCTTGCAGAAGTCGAGAGCCGGCTCAAAGCCACGAAAGCGGAGATCGACAGCTACCAGACGGAAGCAATGAAGTTGCGGGCGCGAATGGACGACCTTGAGTCTCGGCTGAACCTGACTCCCCTGCGAGAACAGCAACTGGCCGAGGTCACGCGCAATTACGACAATTCCAAACAGAACTATCAGTCTCTGTTGCAGAAGAAATTGCAGTCTGAGCTGGCGACGAATCTCGAGAAGAGGCAGCAAGGGGAACAGTTCCGCATCATCGATCCCCCGAACCTCCCACTCAAACCGTCGGAGCCCAATCGCCTCGCGATCATCACGATCGGATGGACTCTGGGGCTCTGTCTGGGCCTTGGTCTGATGGCGTTGCTGGAGATAACCGATGAGACCATCCATAACGAGCGAGGCCTCCTTGAGTCGGTTCGGGCGCCTGTCCTGATCCATGTCCCGGTTATCCGCTCACGCTGGGAGCGAATACGCGCGCGGCTATACCAAGTCTCCGAGGCGACTGCGGCAGTGTTTCTTCTGGCGGCGTCGGTGGGAATGGGAATTTACACGTATCTGGTGGGTTGAGCATGTACAACGCCTTCTTCCAATTGACGCGCTGCCCCTTCGAGGTCAGCCCGGATCCTTCTTTGTTCTACGCGACCGCCCAACACCAAGAGGCGTTGGCAGGGCTCTACTACGGGATCAGGACGGGGAAGGGTTTCATGGTTTTGACCGGAGAGGTCGGAACGGGGAAGACTCTGGTCCTGAGGTGTCTACAGGAACTGCTGGACAAGAACCGTGTCGCTTACGCTTACGTGTTTAATCCCCGCCTCTCGAGCCAGCAGTTCCTTGCTTACGTGGCTGAGGACCTGGGGCTGTCTCCACATCCTGCCGCCAAGAATGACCTTTTGATCGGGCTCAGTCGGCTGCTGATCGAGCGCCATCGACAAGGGGTTACAACGGTGATGGTGGTTGAGGAAGCGCAGCACCTCACCCCCATTGTGCTCGAAGAGATCCGGCTGCTCACAAACCTCGAAACTGCCCGGGGCAAACTGCTGCAAATCTTGTTGGCAGGGCAACCAGAGCTAGAGGAAAAACTGAACTCACCCGCCCTGAGACAGTTGAAACAGCGCGTCACACTCTGGTTCCGGTTGCGCCTGCTTACGGAGCAGGAGACTTCGGATTATGTCCGGTGTCGCTTGAGACTCGCCGGTGACAAGAGCGGTCAGATTTTTAGTCCCGCGAGCCTCGAGTGGGTCTATCGCTATTCACAAGGGACTCCTCGGTTGATCAACACCCTGTGCGACAACGCCATGATGAGCGCCTTTGCCCTCCGCAAGGGCCAGGTCACGCCCGAGCTAATCGAGGAAGCCGCCTTAGACCTGGGTATGAAGCGAGCAAGCGCGAACGGACGCTCCGTTGCCTCGGGCGTTCGCTGGCAAGTCGGCGGGGAAGCACACGAGGAGGAAGGGGCCGGTTTCGCTGCCGTTCTTGAAGTTAGAGATCCGGGCACTCACGGCTACCGAGAGCCGGATTCTCCCGCGAAAGAAGACAACGAATGAGTCGAATCTTTCAAGCGATGCGCGAGTCCGAGAAGGCGAGCGGGAAAGAGGCGCCGAATCCACCCACGAGCAACGGCGGACAGTTGCCGGACCTGGTGGCCTCTCTCGAATCTTGGTCGGCAGGCCTCGAAGGCCCGAGCGCAGGGACACTTCAGTCGGCTCCTCGAACGAGCGCGAACGTTAGTCCGAGGGCGGGAGTCCTCGGAGCTCTCGGCGACCTGGACAATCCGCAGAAGACTGTTGAGCAACCTGTTGAGCCGGGCGAACAGTGGCAGGAGTTGGCCGCGCGAATCCGGTTGCGGCCCGAGATCCTCGAGCGAGCGGAGCAGGTTATTTGCCAGCCTCGAGCGGAGGAGCGCGTTCTTACCTCTGGGCAGTTCCCGACCTCAGCGCAAGAGAGTTTCAGGGTTTTGTGCCAACGGCTCCTGCAAGTTCGGAAACAACGACGATTGCAGAGCCTCCTCATCACCAGCCCGGTCCCGCGCGAGGGAAAGACCGTCACTGCGATCAACCTCGCTGCCACGCTTGCGCGCAGTTCGCCGGCAGTCCTTCTCGTAGACGCCGATCTCCGCCACCCAGGGCTCCCTGTCCTCGGGATAGCTCCCGGAAGCGGACTTGCTGACTATCTTGCTGGTCGGATTGAACTCACGAAGGCTATTCGCCGAGTGGACCCCCTTGGTTTCTATTATTTGGCTGCGGGATTTGCGACCACGAATCCCTCTGAACTGCTGCAGAAACCGGCCCTGCAGGAATTCATTAACCAAGCCGCCGCAGCGTTTGATTGGGTAATTTTCGACTCCCCATCGATCAACCTTTTTGCGGACCCACGACACTTGGCGATGCTGGTCGATGGGGTGCTGCTGGTGGTTCGCGAGAATATGACGCCAAAGGAATTAGCAGAAAAAAGCTTGGTCGCGCTCGAAAAAGCCTTTGTCGTCGGGCTGGTGCTCAACGCCAGCACTGGTTCTCCCTACGCCCATTACGATCTGTCAGAGCGGTCGCGAGCGGTAGAAAAGGCCGAGACGGCTTCGGTACCGAAGCAATCGAAAGAAAAACTGGCGGGCAACGATTCGATTGTTCCACGTGTATTTTCCGATCAGGGAGGGAGGCGTCCTTGATAATGGAAGCGGCTATCGTGGGACAGCAGGCGTCGCAATCAAAGCACGCGGTTGCGGCAGCGGTTTGAGTTTGTGACGGGGGGAGTGGGCTCCGTCTGACAGCCCGCGTTCTTGGGTTCCTTAAGACATTGGGACTCTGAGGGCGGTAGCTTGGTCATAAGACAACTCTTGGGGAATAAAAGGATGCTGCGGAACAGTTTAGAGAGGACGACGGACATCGCAAGATGAGCTACCCGTGGTTTGCGCTACAGGTCAGAAGTCGGTACGAGAACATCGTCACGGCACACTTGGGCGGCAAGGGCTACGAATGGTTCCTGCCTCTGTATAAGTGCCGACGCCGGTGGTCTGACCGGTTCAAGGAAATCGAGTGCCCACTTTTCGCGGGTTATATTTTTTGCCGGCTCAACCCACTGGATCGACTCCCAATTCTTACAACCCCCGGCGTTGTTCGCATCGCCGGAGTGGGCAGAACTCCGATCCCCATTGACGAGCCCGAAATCGCTGCGATACGGGCGGCGGTCAAGTCAGGGCTCCCAAGCCAACCCTGGCCGTTCCTGCAAATTGGACAGAGGGTGAGAATCGAGCATGGTCCTCTTTGTGGGCTCGAGGGAATCTTGTTGGACTGCAGAGGACATCACCGCCTGGTGTTGTCGGTCACACTTCTCCAACGCTCCATTGCTGTCCAAGTTGAAGATGCCTGGGTGACACCAATCCCCCAATCCCACCGGGCTTACACCGGTCCGACGATCAGGCCCGCGGTCGCATTTTGATCCGCCTTCTAAACGCCTATTTTCCGGCACGCACGCTCTTCCTGGGTATTTCGGAGGCGTGCCTGGTGGCCCTCGCCTTCGTGACTGGCACCATTGCGCGGTTAGGTCCGAACGATGCCACGCTAGTGCTCGGTTACGAACGGGGAGCCGTCAAGATCTTGGTGGTTTCGGCGGCCTTTATTACTTGCATGTACTATTTCGATCTCTACGATTCTTCGGTCTTGAGCAATCGGCGCGAGGTGCTTGCTCGTTTGATGAGCGCATTGGGCACAGTGTGTATCTTCTTGGCCTTGCTTTACTACGTTTATCCGGCCTTAGAGTTGGGTCGAGGGATTTTTCTGATTGGTTTCTTACTGGTTGCCGTAGCGCTGTGGCTAGGGCGGCAGGTGTTCTCAGCCATTAATAGTCAGCCGCAGTTTGCCGAACGTGCGCTGATCTTCGGAGATGGCCCATTGGCTGCGCCCCTCCTGCGTGAACTGGAATCGCGTCCGGAGCTGGGGCTCCGCGTCGTGGGTCGTGTCTTGGCAGCCGGGAATGGAACTAGTGAGCCCAATTCCAATGGTCCTGAACCATCAGGCGATCTTCTCAAGAGGGTTGCAGGCGAGGATCTTTCGCACGCAGTTAAATTTCATCGCGCGGACCGGATTGTCGTAGCGATGGGCGACCGTCGTGGGAAGCTGCCCGTCGAACTTTTGCTATCGCTCAAGAGCCGTGGCGTGCTTGTCCAAGACGGGGCTGACGTCTATGAAACCATTACTGGCAAAGTCCCCATCGAATCACTCCGCCTGGGCTGGCTTCTTTTTTCGCCGGGCTTTCGCGTCTCCCGCTTCCTCTTGATTTATAAGCGGGTCGCCTCGATGCTGGTTTCGATTCCAGGCTTGCTGCTAAGTCTGCCCCTACTTCCTATCGTCGCACTAGCGATCAAGCTGACATCTCCGGGACCAGTCTTTTATAGGCAGAAGCGTGTCGGGCGCGGCGGCACTGTTTTCAACTGCTACAAGTTCCGAACCATGTGCGCCAACGCAGAGGCAGATAGTGGACCTACGTGGGTAGGCGACGACGATCCAAGGATCACGCTTGTCGGACGCCTCCTACGTGTCTCACGACTTGACGAGATTCCCCAACTCTGGAATGTGCTCAAGGGCGATATGAGCATTGTCGGCCCGCGCCCAGAGCGGCCTGAATTCGTGGAATGGCTAACTCGAGAAATTCCCTTCTATCATTTGCGACATACTGTTCGGCCGGGAATTACCGGGTGGGCCCAGGTCCGCTACAAATACGGAAGCTCGGTCGAGGATGCCAAGGAAAAGCTTCGGTACGACCTCTTTTACATTAAGAATGTGTCTCCAGGACTTGATTTTCTGATCTTCTTCGACACCACTAAGACGATACTTTTTGGACGGGGCGCAAAATGAAGCTGTTGTTCTGGTTATCCTTTGCCTTCATCTTCGTTGCTTATGCTGGCTTAAGCCCCACATCCGGCGTTGGGAGGGAGCGACCTGGTCTCTAATCGGAGCGGCAGGCTGTCTCGACGCCGTGAGGAGAAACTCGGTCGTGCCATTTCTCGTTGAGACGATCCTAGACGATGTTTACCTCCCGCTTCACGTTGCGTGGCAGGGAAGCAGTTGATTTGTGAATGCCAGGCGCGTGGTTGGGATCCCCCCCAGCGGTCAGGATCCACACTTTACGCCAAAACTCACGTCGGCGGTTATGCATCCTGGCCCTCTTGGCGGTACTTCCCCCGGTTCTGCGTTGCGTCCCGAGCGGCGGACGCTTCCTGGGCATTTCTTTTGCTTAATAGCCGCGATTGTTGCTCCGTTCTATTACGTGACAGGCAAGAAGAAGGTCTGGGCAAGATGCAAGAACTTCTGCCAAATAAACTTGCGGCGTGGTGGCTTACGAGGGCCTACTCGAACGGGAGCAGCCCCGGATCAGAGGGGATCGAAGTAGTGGGGAGATCTCGAGATGCGAATTAAAAACGGGCTCTCGGTTGATGTCGAAGACTATTTCCACGCCGAGGCGATCACGGGGCACATTGGAAGAAATGATTGGGGTACTTTGCAGAGCCGCGTCGTCAAGAACACGTATCGGGTTCTCGATCTTCTTAGTGAGCACAACGTTCAAGCCACTTTTTTTGTTTTGGGTTGGGTCGCAGATCACTTCCCCCATCTGGTCACGGAAATCCATTCTCGTGGACACGAGATTGGCTGCCACAGCTATTGGCACCGGCTGATCTACGAGTTGACTTCCGAGGAGTTTCGGGAAGATACGCGCCGGGCAAAAGACGCAATCGAATCGGCCGTTGGTGTTGAGATCATCGGGTATCGAGCGCCTTCTTTTTCTCTAACTGAGCGTTCGTTGTGGGCATTGGAAATTCTGCAAGAGCTGGGGTTCCAATACGATTCGAGCATTTTCCCAACCTATCATGATCTTTATGGGTTTCCGGGTCATCCGCGGTTCCTTTGCCATCATGGGAGAGACTCGAAATGGAATATCGTAGAATTTCCGATCTCGACCTGGCGCGTGGGTTTGCTAAATTTGCCGTTTGGGGGTGGAGGTTACCTGAGAATTTTGCCTCTTACCTACACACACCTGGCATTTCGAAGAGTTAACGAACACGACCGGCAACCCGTGATTGTGTATTTTCACCCCTGGGAAATTGATCCTGAGCAGCCTCGATTCGAGATCCCGTTCCGCTCGCGATTTCGACACTATACCAACCTCGACAAAATGAGAATGCGCGTTGAAGCTCTCTTGCAAAGCTACGAATTTGTATCCCTTTGTGAGCTTTTGGAACTCGATCAACATAGAATTCCGATGGAATATTCTAAATGACGGACAGCTTCCGTCATATGTCGGACGTTGCCATGTTCATTTTTGGGGTCGCCTCGGCGATGCTGTTCTACGTTTACTTAGGATATCCTTTCTTGCTTGCTATCATCGCCTTGTTTTGCCGGCGCTCGGAACAAGAGCTCGGCTGTTGCCCGACAATTTCGGTGCTGATTGCCGCCCGTAATGAACAGGCCGAAATCGGACGAAAGATTGAAGAAACCCTTGCCTCGGACTATCCAGCGGAAAACCTCGAGGTTGTGGTCGCTTCTGACGCCTCCACGGATCGAACTGATTCAATCGTGAAACGCTGCCGCGATCCCCGCGTGCGTTTGGTGCGCATTCCCAAGCACAGAGGAAAGACGGTTGCCCAAAACGTTGGTGTTGAGGCGTGCCGCGGTGACGTGATTGTATTCTCTGATGCGACGACCGTTTATCACCCAAAGGCTTTTCGCTACCTCGCGTGTAATTACGAGGATCCCACTGTGGGTGGAGTCAGCGGGCGCTATGACTATTTCGACCTAGAGAAAGCGTCACCCGCAGGCTTCGGCTCGATCGCCTATTGGAACTACGAGAATGTCATAAAAATGCTGCAGTCGCGCATCCACAGCCTTACTGGGTCTTCGGGGTGCATCTATTCAGTCCGCAGAAAGCTTTACACGCCGCTTCCCAATGACGCATGTAGCGACTTGGTGGAACCGCTATGCATTGTTCGGCAAGGATATCGCGTAGTTTTTGAAGGCAGAGCTCTAGCGCGTGAGGAAACAACGAAAACTGTGAACGAAGAATTCCGCATGAGGGTGCGAGTGATTACGAATGGCTTGCTGGGGATCTTGATGATGCGGGAACTGCTGAAATTCTGGAAATATCCCTGGGTATCATTTCAACTGCTGTCGCACAAGGTTTTGCGCTGGATGATTCCCATTTTCTTGGTGTTGTTGTTCCTCGCCGATGCAGTTCTTGCGGGTCGTCCTTTGTTTCAGTTTCTGTTTCTATTACAGGTCCTATTCTACGGCTTCGCCATCGCCTCGATGCTGATACCCTTCCACCGCCTATGGAAGCCCCTTGGCATTCCGTTCTATTTTTGTAGTATGAATGCGGCAGTATTATTCAGCGGGCTCGAACTTTGCAAGGGGAACAAGCACGCGACGTGGGAAACAGTCCGAACTTAGAAGTCATGCGAATAGAATTCCTTACGCAAAATGATCCGCTGTATATGTGTCCATTCTTCGATGAGTTCTTGCAGCATTACGGATCGGAGTTCGAGGTCATACAAATATCCTGTTGCCGGGCCATGGGCAGCCGACCGCGCCTAAAACTTCTGAGAGAACTGCTGTCTCTATATGGCCCTGTGGGGGTTCTTTATCTATCGGCCCGTGTTGTGAGTGGCCGCGTGCTCGGGATGGTGCCAGCGAAACGGGGCACTTCCCGATTTTATTCGATAGCCCAACTGTGCCGCGCGTACGGAATTCCATTCGGGATCATTGGAAGTCCGAACTCGACGGAGGTCGTCAACGCCTTAAATGGACGCGCCCCAGATTTGATCGCTTCAGTAGCATGCCCCTACGTTCTCAAGGAACCGGTGCGGAAGATTCCACCGTTAGGTTGCATCAACATTCACCAAGCAACCCTCCAAAAATATAGAGGCATGATGCACACCTTCTGGCAGATGTACCACGGTGAAAGCAAGGTCGGACTGACCATTCACTACATGGGCGCTAAGGTTGATGAGGGCGCTGTGCTACTTCAGGAGGCCCTCGATATCGAACCGGACGAGTCATTGCACCACCTCATTCAACGATCAAAGCGGCACGGGGCACACGCTATGGCCCAAGTACTGCGAAAGATAGCATCTGGGATCGAGTTGAAGCCCCGAGTGGTCTCCACGCAGGGAAGCTATTTCACGTTTCCGACAATCGAACAGATTCGAGAATTTCGGCGTAGAGGATTTAGGGCGGTTTAGCTGTCCCGATATCTGGCTGAGGATTTCAAGCGCCTCTACGCATCCTTCCTAATCGGGCTCACATGGACTGGCTGAACCATGAGTGTCAGCAGCAGGGCTTCGGGCCGAGAAGGGCCCAGAGACTGTATTCGTCGATTGCATTTCCTGCCTTAGTGTTGTCTCGATGAGTAAAACAAGGGCAGTGTATCGTTTGATTCCCAGCGTGCCGTTCAGCATTGAATTGGAAGGTGGGCAACAGCTGCCACCGGCTGAATATGGCAATTGCGTATCCGTCCATTTACTCGTTAAGTAGGAAAATGGACCGTGGACACCGTAAAATATCTAGACGCAATGGTTTCAGATTCTACGCCGGCGCGGCGACCGACCTCACGGCAGAATCAACTCTTGGGGCCGTACGTGGCTCTGCTGCTGTTGATCCTCATCTACTTTTCTCGACCCGGGGAGTGGATTCCCGGCCTTACGATCGCGAGGTCATTTACCTGGGGCTTCTTATTGGACAATTGTTTCTTGCCGCCGTGATGTCTCCGGTCTGGCGAGGTGGAGCGTTTCAGACGACACTCGGTTTCGCAAAGGTCCTAGTCGTTGTGATCATATTGACTGTGACAGTCAACACGCCAAAACGATTGCGCCTACTCATCACCATCCAGGCGGCGTCAGTTGCGGTGATCGCCGCAGTTACTGCATGGTATGGACATCTGCGCGTAGGACGATTGGAGGGAATGCGCGGTGGAAGCTATTCCAATCCCAATGACCTAGCGCTCGCAATTGTTATCTCGCTACCCCTATGCTTCGCGTTACTGTTCCTTTGCAGGCGCAGACTGTGGAAAGCTGTCTGGGCAATAGCCATGCTAGCAATGGCCTACGCGGTGCTCCTGACGGGATCAAGAGGTGGATTCCTTTCTCTCATAGTTGTTGTAGCCTTTTGCCTCTGGGAATTCGGCATTCGAGGACGCCAGCGCTATCTCTTCGTACTCGTAGGGTTGGCAGGTGCGATCCTTTGGTTGTCCTCGAGCGGGATGTTGGCTGGGCGTCTCAAGGGGACGTTTAACTCCGAGGAGGACGTTGCGTCAGCTTACGGTTCGGCGCAGGCGCGGCAAGATTTGTTCTGGCACAGCGTCGATGTCACGAAACGACATCCGCTTTTTGGGGTAGGACCTGGAAACTTTCAAGTACTTTCTGGCGATTGGCATGTGACTCACAACGCCTTCACAGAGATGAGCTCAGAAGGCGGAGTGCCGGCATTTATTTTGTATGTGTCGATTCTCTGGCTTGGCTTCAAGAACGTAAGGGCCGCTAAACTTGCGGGCATGCAAAAAGAGATAGCCACTCTGGCTGGGGGCCTCCAAGCCAGTCTGGCCGGTTACGTGGTTGGGTCCATATTCGCCAGCACGGCATATGAGTTTTTCCCATACTTTTTGGTCGCATATTCAACGTCACTTTTCCTCATCAGCAAGAAGTCTGCCTTTCGTATGAAGTTACGGAAGTCAGGGGAACAAACGACGACGGAAGAAGAATTGCTCCCCAATGCAGTGAAATCGGAATTGGCTTGGCACTCCTACTGAAATCGTCCTGAGCATATCTTGGCCCAGATCGTTAGCCTTCACTAGATTTTTAAACTAAAGGAGAAACGGTCGTGTGTGGAATCGCTGGCATTGTAGGAAGTGCGTCGGGCGCTGGCGTTAGCCCGGCAGTGGTCCATCAGATGTGCCAGACGATAATCCATCGCGGCCCGGACGAATCTCCAACGAAGATAGGACGGTTTCAGTTGTTTTCAACGGTGAGATCTATAACTACCGCCAGCTGAGGGCGGAGTTGCGATCAGCTGGGCACCAGCTTTATACCACTGGCGACACGGAAGTCATTCCACACCTTTACGAGGAACTCGGAACAGAATTTGTTCACAAGTTGCGCGGCATGTTTGCCATCGCTCTTTATGACGAGCACCAACGCCGACTGATCCTGGCCAGAGACCGCCTAGGGAAGAAACCGCTTTTCTACGCGGTGCATAAGGACCGTCTGCTATTCGCCTCGGAGCCGAGAGCCATCCTCGCCGTTGCTCCGGAACTCGCCAAAGTCGATCACAGGACGTTGATGCACTTCTTCTACTTTGGGTACATTCCGGATCCAAAATCCGTGTACAGCGCAATCCAGAAACTACCTCCCGGCCACATCCTAGTTTACCAGGACGGGAACGTGCGGGTTTCTCAATATTGGGATATCCCACAATTTGCAGAAGACGAATCCAAGTCCGAAAGCGAATGGCTAGAACAAGTGGAGCATGAGTTGGGCGAATCGGTGCGGATGCGATTAATCAGCGATGTTCCTTTGGGCGTACTACTCAGCGGTGGAGTTGATTCCTCGACCGTGGTGGCCCTTATGGCCAGTGCTAGCTCTGCGCCAGTCAAGACATTTTCGATCGCGTTTGATAAGCAAGACTTCGACGAACGCCACCATGCACGCATGGTCGCGCGGCGATTTGGAACTGAACACTATGAACTTACTATGCAGCCAGATTTCTGGAGGACCCTCAACAAGTTGACTGAGCTGCTAGAGGAGCCCTTGGGAGACGCCTCGCTGTTGCCGACCTATTACATCTGCCAACTGGTCCGGCAACACGTCAAAGTCGCCCTCTCCGGCGACGGTGGCGACGAGCTGTTTGCCGGCTATGATCGTTACGCAATCAACTTCCAGCGCGAGATCTTTCGCTTTATTCCACATTGGGCTGGGCAATTTTACCGAGGGGTCCTATTTCCACTGTTGCCGCGGAGTATGCGAGGACGAAGGTTCCTCTACAACGTTTCCTTACCTTTCCGGGATCGTTATCTTGACAGTATTTCCCATTTGGCTGGCAATGATCGAGATCGCAATATCTTTTCCCACGAATTCTTGGGCTTGGTGGAAGAGGCCGAATCACCGCGAGAAATTTTCGAAACATACTACGATCACGCACCCTCCGCGCACCCTTTGGGCAAGTTGCAGTATCTCGACATGAAAACCAATCTGGCGGCAGACATCCTGACGAAAGTAGATCGTATGAGCATGGCGGCCTCGTTAGAAACGAGAGCGCCCTTGCTGGACCAGATCTTCGTTGAACTGGCTGCACGAATTCCGGCAAGATGGAAGCTGAACGGCCGTGAGGGCAAGTATCTGCTCAAGAAGCTAGCTGGGCGCCTTGGGGTTCCGGCGGAGGTAATCTACCGGCCAAAACAGGGATTCGGAGTTCCCTTGGTGCACTGGTTCAGGAAGGAACTGAAATCTGGACTGCATGACATCCTGACTGAACCCCGGACAGCACAGCGCGGTTACTTCGACCCCGTATCCGTTCGTCGTTTGCTTGATGAGCACGGACGTGGGGAACGAGACCGGTCCGCCGAACTTTGGCTGTTGTTGATGTTTGAGCTTTGGCATCGCAATTTCCTCGAGCCCGCGAGGAGCGGTAAGCTTTTCACCCGTCCGTGGTCAGACTCGGGACCTCCGCGAGGCCGTGATGTCGACGAATCTAACAGGCGAGCGGTTTGTATTTCGTCGAATTGAGTGTCAGTCGTGCCCGACCAACCAATTGTCTTGCACCTGATTGACAGCTTCAACCAGGGTGGCTCTGAGAGCCAAGCCGTGCAATTGGTGCGATTGCTCCGGGGCATCGGCCGTTATCGGATCCTGATGGCCTGTCTTAATAGGGATGGCCCGTTGCGCGCCGAGATCGATTGCCTCGATCTGGGTGAGATTCCAGAATACAAGTTGACTAGCCTTTACAATGTTCGAGCACTGCGCCAGCTAAGACGGTTTACGGCACACCTGAAAAGGCAACAGGTGGATATCCTGCACACGCATGACTTTTACACCAACGTGTTTGGCATGTGGGCCGGAGCCGTGACAGGGGTTCCTGTCCGCATCGCTGCTCGCCGCGAATCCACCGAGATACGTTCCAACACCAGGCGGGCGCTGGAGCGCGCTTCGTACCGTGTGGCAAGCCGGGTACTGGCCAATTGCGAAGAAGTAAGACGCCAGTTAACTGAAGAGGGCGTCTCCCCTTGGAGGATCGAAGTTATCTACAACGGCGTCGACGCGAGCCGTTTGTGCCATCCCCCCTCGGCCAATCGGAGTGAAATGGCGGCTTCGTTTGGCCTACCGACAGATCGCAGACGACTCTTCATTACTATTGTCGCCAATTTGCATCTCCCGGTAAAAGATCACATCACCTTCTTGCGCGCGGCGCGGACAGTATCGGAAGTGGTTCCGCAGGCGACGTTCGTGGTAGCGGGAGAGGGTGAGCTGATGAATTCCATGCGCTTGCTCGCGAAGGAACTCGGGATCACAAAGCAGACCTTTTTTCTTGGCAGGTGCAGCCGTGTCGCTGAGCTGCTTTCAATCACCGAGATTGGAGTGTTGAGTTCTCTCTACGAGGGTTTTCCTAACTCAGTCCTGGAATATATGGCCGCCGGCTGTCCCGTAGTAGCCACTGACGTCGGTGGTATCCGCGAAGCGGTAGTTGAGGGTGAGACAGGATACCTGGTTGAAGCACGTGATCACGAAGCCATGGCGAGGCAGATTCTCCGCCTACTCGCTGCACCTCAACGGGCACGTGCGATGGGAATCCTGGGCCAGCAGATCGTGAAGCAAAAATTCTCGTTGGAAGCGCAGGTGAAAGCGATCACTCGTCTGTATGAGCATCTGCTTGGGATGGCAGGAGAAACAAAGCTTTACGCACCGGGATCCGTGGTATCGGCAAGGATGCGCAACCTTTGAGACCCAAGGAGCTGGACAACTCAACTTTCGATGCTCGGGACCTGAATTATGCAGGTGGAGGGAACCGTGTTAACTAACACTGCCAGTGATGTGCTGACGAGTTTGGAGCGGGACGGCATCGCGGTCATCCAAAACTTCCTCACCACCAACCAACTCCAGAGGATGCAGACAGCGTTTGAAGCTCGCCTCCAACACGGGCGCTGGGACGATATAGACGGTTACGAGAAGGAGCGTTATCGGCATGTTATCGAGGATGTCCTAACTTTAGGTCAAGGGTTTGTTGATGCTGCACTCCATCCCCTGCTGAAAGAGACTTTGCGCGAATATGTGGGCGAGCGATATCAACTGGCCGAGGCTAAAGGCTGGAGATCTCTCCCGACGCGCAGGAACTTTCACGGATGGCACGGTGATGCATGGTATGACCAGACAAAGCTGAACTTCATTCCTCGTGAGGTGAAGCTAGGTCTCTATTTGACTGATGTTCAGACTGGTTTTTTTGAATATATCAGAGACAGTCATCAGAAACGAGCGCCGCGTCCCGTGCCCGACTGGCAGCTAGGGGACATCCCAGCGTCTATGATTGTGCAAGTGAAGGGACCCGCAGGAACCGGTTTCCTTTTCGATACTTCGGGAATTCATCGCCAAACTGTGCCTATTCTCGAAGCACGATCTGCGGTGTTCTATGCGTATCACGACCCTTCCGTGCCGTTACAAAAGGAGGATTTGGATTATTATCGCTACCATCCTTTGCTTCTCAATGCCGCTTTCTTGGGGAATCTCAGCGACGAAGACTGTAGAATTTTGGGTTTTGGGGACCAGCAGAATTATTTCCATGCATTTTCGCGTCGACAGAGACACCCTCGGCTACAGGGAATCTTCGAAACGCTTCTGGGGGCGGCAGTCGTGTGGAATTCAGTGCGCGTGCGGGTCGAAGCCAGACTCAGAAGCGTACTGAAATTAGCAAGACATGTTGGATAACAGCGGCCGTATAATCCAGTGCAAGTCGCCAAAATTGCGTGCCTTATCAAGATGAAGGACAAACGAGGTCAGCGGCATCACCAAACTACCGTTGACTCGGTCGGATCCGCTGCTGAGTGCAGAGCATTAGCAAAACACCGCGCTTTGATCCCTTCCGAGCACGACAAGACTGTGCGCGTTTCGAGAACCGGGCTGCGCTGTAAGTACTTGCGTGGATTCTCAGCAGCGACACTCGATGGCAGAAGAACTTGCCGTACAAGTACCTGGATTTTTCGACGTGATCGCGGCAATTGTAGCAGTCGGAGGAACGGGGCATCTCTGAACAGCTGGCGCGTCTTTCTGAACTAGGTGAGGAGCGCCAGCGGTTAAAATTCATTTCCACGAAAAACGGGCGCAGAAGTCGGCAAAACCAAGCAGGACAAGGCAACGCAGCGCATAGTGGCGGTTCCCTTAAGGCACCTGCACTCTGCGTCCTCAGGTCCGGTTGGCAGAGACGGCGTTCGAGGCCCACATGGTATTGACAGGTTCCCTCCTGTCCATGAGTGTCCATGAGGCCAGTAGCTCGAAAGGAGTTCTCCATCTTATGTTTACCGTAGGAGTGGAGACATGTTGGATCACATTCTGGTATGGGGGCGGATTCATCAAAGGACACGCGCGCTCTCGTTCAGTATCGTGCCGTGTTTGCTCGCTCTGCTCATGACTTCCTGCACCGGGACCGCTAATGTTCGAAGCGCTAGTCCTGGAGGCAGTACATTGGCGATCAATACCACTTTGCTACCTTTAACCGCGACTCCTGGCGCAACCACAACGCAGTACGTGATATCCTATAAGGCCGCCAATCGCAGCCAGTGCACGATCGAGGTTAGCACCAGCCCGACATTCACCCCGCTGGTTCACGCCATCGATCCCACGATCTTTGCGAACGCGAATCTCGACGGCCAGACCAACGCCGGGTCCAGAGCTTTCGTCGCGGGGCAAAAGTGGATCGCGCAGGAAAACGTGGCGCCGCCGTCTATCATCGTGGGAGCGGCCAGCCGGCCGAGCGGCAGCAAACTTGTGACAGTAAGCTATCCGAACCAACCGTTTGTGGTCGGAGACAACATCACGATCTTGGGAATGTCGAACTCGGCCTACAACGATCCTTGGGCACGCGTCGAAGTAGCTTCGACCAACAGTTTCAGTTATGGGGTGCTGACGGCTGCTCCTGCGGGCGGCGACGCTTCTGGAGGCGGCATCATCATCCGGGCCGACCGCTATTCCTTGGCCCTGGCGGCAGACACGACCTATTACTATCGCATCGGTGGTGCGTCGAACACCTGTGGCGCTAGTCCAGCGACTGGATCGTTCACCACTATGAACATCCCGAACGGCAATACTTGGGCCGAGGGTCCTGTCCGGGACAACAACGGAAACCAGATTGTGCCAACCGTTCCCGAGAGCAGAACGGCTACCCTAGTCGATCCGCTGACTGGCGCTTTGATTCATCGCCTTACTCTCCGTGCTGATGTGGGCGTAGGTGCAGCCGGTTGGACAAGCTCCTATTTTCGCGTCTGTACATTAACTACCTCGGCCAATGGTTTCTATTACTGTTGGCCTGGAATGGGCTCTTCTGGGACTGCGGGACTCTACTCAATCAAGAGCACCGGTGAGACTCATTGGCTCGGACTTATGCGCTTCAACTATACAGATAGCATGGGATTTCATTGCTGCAACGCGACATCGGCGTACTTCACCGGTAACTCCTCGCCTTCTAGTACGACCGATGCAAACACGTTTTATGCAATAGCCCAGACCAATGCTGGCAATCCACCATCTAAGAATGTCCTGATAAGTGCTTCATTCACGGGCAACGACGCCGTGGATGCGGCTGCTGGGGCCGACTGGTCGACTAGCGCTGCTACGGCATTGACTCCTGATCCATCGAACACTCTGGACGATAAATTGACGGCATTCAACGCGACTTTCATTCCTGCGCACTTTCATGGATGTAGCGTAGGAGAAGTTTATGGGGATTTTATACTTGGACAGTGCGGTTCGTTCGATCAAGGGAGTCCCGCGTGGGCATGGACTTTCAGAATCTCCAGCAGTTCAGTAATTGCACTTGGTCCTATTTATGCCGCAAAGGCTTGCCGGTGGTGCGGTTCACACGGAGACAATGTTGACGAATCTAGTAAGTGGACCGTCTTTGGGCTGGCCTCCACAATTGGTACTCAAACCGGGGAATGGCATGTCCAGCTAGCATCCGCAATCGGCACAGGTAACACGAGTTTATCCGTCGCTGCTCCAGCATGGAGAGCATCAACGGCCTATTCCAATAGCGCAGCAGCCGGTTTTGCCATCGTGGACACAAATGGCAATCTACAAATCGCCACGACTACAGGGACTTCCGGCACATCGCAACCGACCTGGAACACATTGGTAGGGGGCACGACCGCTGACGGTACAGTTACCTGGACGAACAAAGGCGTCGCGTCCAACGCTGGTGAACCGTTCAATATCTACGCCTTCGCAGACCAGGGTGGCAATTATTGGACCTACTTGCAAAATGCCGCTGGAGCCACAGGAGGAGGAGGACAGTACAACGGCGACTTATTTCACTTTGAGGATGGCACTAACGAATGTGTACGGATCGTTACTAAAGGCAGTGGAGGATCGTGGACGCTGGTAACTAGGGCTGTGAATGGCAATGGGTTAGTCACCTGTGGATCTACTGCGCAGACCCATTCGATCGGTGCTGATCTGCGTGCTTTGTGTGAACCTTATAATGAAACACAAGCACAACTGACTCGTTGGTGGGATTTTATTGATGACGCACGCATGACAGACACCACGAATACATTATTTGTTAGAGATGTTCACAGCGCCGCACACGGGTACTTTAGGGGGCCCGCTCCGCATGGAGGCATTTTCAGGACATTCTCTGTAACGAACAGTCACATTCCATTTGTGGCGGCTGACTTCACCACTGTCATTGCCTCTTTAGGTCTACCTACTGGTCACACTTTCGCCGGACATACAACCGATGCCATAGGAATCACCCATCAGGATTACACCAATTGGGATTCCGAAGCTGCAAGTTTCCAGGACAGCGCAATAGGTAGCTTGTTCTTCGTCACGGGAGGTGGTTCGGGAGGATACGGAACTTTCAGCAAGGTTGGAGGGACAACCTCGATCTACAAGTACACCTTGGGAATTGTCCCATTCAGCTACGCATTGCCATTCGCAGCAACCTCTGGCGGCAATACTCTTCAAGACATCAGCGGCCCTAGTTCCCTCCTCACTGACGCCGGAGCTACGCCGCAATCTTGCGTAGCAGTTGTTGCGGGCGAGTGCTGGGCCGGGTCATCGCCTGGCGACATGTATGCGAATCTGCCTGTGGTTGACGCTGGTTCTTCCAACATCTGCAACAATGGAAACGAGAACACATCGTATGCTGGTCACGACTGGTGCATGATGAACACTTCCACCTATGGAAATGCCATCAACCAGTACGGCCTGCTCCCGGCGAATTTCCTCGGTAACGACCCCCTCGGAACGCCGGGATACGGCGCCGGCTTGAGCCGCAGATTGGTCCAGAATATAGCTGGGGGATGGCGGCTTCAGGGTAGTGCGCCGCACACTGTGACTGATGGTTCAGGGGCTTTATTTGAGTCCTGCATAGCAGACCCACATCTCACGATTAATGGATTGATTGCTGTTAATCCTTATGATTGTGAGGTATTTCTCGCGACAATTCCCGCCCAGCCCAGCGCAGACAGCATCGACCGCACCGATTATGAGACCGTTGCCATCACCATCGGTGCAGGCTCCGGCGGGGCCACTCATGCCCGAGTGAAGTATGGCTACGAAGAGAATGAGCCCGTGAGGGGAACCACGTGGCCGCCTGCCATCAATTTCTACTGCACGCAGTACCAGGGGGCGTGCTATTCCTCGGACCAGAACTTCTCACTCAATTCCCAGCCAGCTCTACCAATTGGCGTGCCGCAGCGCACGCTCTTCTACCAGGTAGAATACCTGAACAGCTCAAACCAGGTGGTCGTGTCGGATCCGCTGACAGCGGTAGCGGTACCTTAGAAATCACGCTTAATCCTTAGGAGTTTCTCGCGGATCGGTTTTGGACAGCACCTGATGGGTTCATCGCGGCTACGACCGTTCTTCGAAACGCCTTTCGGCCCATAGAATCCTTTTTTAACCCATTTCAATGATCCACAGTGCTCGAACGCCCGCCCTCGGTAATTTGGACAGCATTCGGCTGCGGAGGAGAAGTTGTTTTTCGCGATTCTTTGATCAATGGAATCAGTGACTTAACTCGTTACGAAGGTTTTTCACTGCTAATTTTTGACTGCAGTATTGCAAAGTATTTCGAGGTCGATGACAGCCGAGAGCTTATCCCAATTGAGCGCCGCCCACCAAACATCTGGTTTCTTGAAAGTCTTGGTAATTGCGGTCAATTTTCCGCCAGACGCGGAAGTTGGGGCCAAAAGAGTAGCCGGGTTCTGCCGCTATCTACGCGAATTTGGGATTCAGCCTGTCGTACTCACCGTAGAGGACCGCTTCCATAGAGTTCTGGACGAGACCGTTCCAGTACCGCAGGGGGTTCCGGTCGTGCGGACCTCGTTCCCAAATCCTTTGCATTGGTATCGGCGACTAAGGGTTCAGCTTCGCCGAAATCCCAAGGTTTCTGTCGCGCCGGAGGAAGTACCGCCAGCTGTCCCGAAAGGTGGGTTTTTTCGCCATCAACTCCTGGCCCTCTTGGAAACCCCGGATGAGTATTGGGGATGGTACTTCCCCGCGATCAGGGCGGCGGAGGAGTTGATTCACACCGAACCTATCGCTGCCGTTTTGTCGAGCGGGCCGCCGTGGACCTCCCACTTGATAGCGCGTCATCTCAAGAAGAAGTATCGTATTCCATGGTTAGCCGATTTTCGTGATCCTTGGACTTCGAATCCATGGCGTCGCCGCCTACCGCAATGGCGGCAGCACATCGACCGTTGGTTGGAAGCGAGCTGCCTCCGTTGGGCTGATCTTGTGGCTTGTGTTACAGATGGTATGCGGACCCTGTTTGCAGAGCAGTATCCGGTTTCCGCTGCCAAATTCGTTACCCTGACCAATGGGTTTGACGGTTCCAATTCCACCAAACCCAGAACAACCTTCCAAAGCTCCCAACTGCTGTTTCTGCATCTCGGCGAACTCTATGGGGGCCGCCGAATCGACACTTTCTGTAAGGCCCTCGTCGATCTGACACATGCTGGAATAATCAATCCTGCAAATACTAAAGTTCTGTTTGTCGGCCCAAACGATGCAGCGATTGTCGCTGCCGCACAGCAAGTGGCTCCAGAGCTCTTCCGGAATAACTGCATTGAATTTAAGCCGAGAGTACCCTGGGATGAGGGCCAGCGGCTTCTAGACAGGGCAGACGTTCTACTGATTTTTCAAGGGGACCACAGCTGTGGTGTAACCGCAAAATTCTACGAATATTTGCGGACGGGCAAGCCCATCTTTGCGATCGTCACGCACGGCGACCTGAGTGCGATATTGAAGACCACGCGTTCCGGCGTATGGGCGGACCCCAAAGACCCAGAGGATATCGCTAGTAAGTTCGTGGATGTCCTGAATCTGCCAGTGCGCTCGTCAGAGGAGGTCGAGCGTTTAGCGCAGCTTTATCATTTTCGTTCCCTTACCAAAAGGCTGGCAGGTTGGATTCGCATTCTTGCGGTCCCCTGACGAGAATCGCATACTGTGGGTCACTGCGCTCTCTTCGCTGACCCATCCATTGATTTTTGGGCTCCCTTCTTGCACTTACCTCAAGGTCTGCTACGTCGACCGCGAGCGTTTTCGGATGTGCCGCTAACTTTTGTCATTAGCGAATCCTAGTCTTTATAGGAGGACGCCGTCGTGTCCAGACCAGAAAGCGGAAAACCGCAGGTCGCTGTTGTCGGTAGTGGATACTGGGGGAAGAACCTGGTGCGCAACTTCTTTGAACTCGGTGCCCTGGCTTGTGTTTGCGATACCCGTGAAGAGGCCCTGCGGGAAGTCTCCGCCAAGTACAACGTTAAGACCACGTTGCATTATCAAGAGGTCCTCGACGATCCGGACTTGCACGCCGTGGTGATCGCTGCTCAAGCTGCACAGCATTATGAGCTCGCTAAACGAGCGCTACTACAGGGCAAGGATACATACGTGGAAAAGCCGTTGGCGTTGTGCAGTTCTGAAGGCCAAGAACTCGTCGAATTGGCTGGCGAGCGCGATCGGATCTTGATGGTGGGGCACATCCTCGAGTATCACCCCGCCATTCTGGAACTCAGACGGCTTATCCGGGAAGGCGATCTAGGTAAAATTCGGTACATTTACTCGTCCCGACTGAATCTTGGCAAGCTGAGAACTGAAGAGAACATACTGTGGAGTTTTGCCCCTCACGACATATCGGCGATCCTATTCCTTCTCGGCGAGGTTCCTACCACCGTTGCCACCCATGGCGGTACGTACGTGAATCAAAAGATTCCGGATACCACCCTCACCACGTGTAATTTTCAAAGCGGCGTGAAAGCCCACATTTTTGTGAGTTGGCTGCACCCCGTCAAAGAGCAGAAACTGACTCTCGTCGGGGACAAAAAAATGGCAGTGTTCGATGACATGGAGCCGGAGCATAAGCTAGTTCTTTACTCGCACAGCATTGACTGGCTGGATCGAGTCCCGGTCGCACGGAAACAGCCGGGACAAGTTGTACCCCTGCCCAAGACTGAACCCCTGCGCTCGGAATGCGAACACTTCCTCCAATGTGTGGTCAAGAGGGAGCGTCCCCGCACTCACGGCGAAAGTGCATTGCGCGTCCTTCGAATCCTGGAAGCTTGCGAGGAATCGCTAAGTCGAAATGGGCAGCCTCTCGATATGGTCGTCATCCCTCCCAACTACTTCGCTCATCCTACCGCAGTGATTGACCAGCCATGTGAGATCGGCAAAGGTACGAAAATTTGGCACTTCTCACATATTATGGCGCGCTCCAAGATGGGTAAGGGCTGCAATCTCGGGCAGAATGTCGTGATCAGCCCGGGCGTAGTCATTGGCAACAACGTTAAGATCCAAAACAACGTTTCAGTTTATACAGGCGTACAGTTGGAGGACCATGTTTTCTGCGGACCTTCCATGGTTTTCACAAACGTCGTCAATCCACGAAGTCACATTGTGAGGCGACACGAGTATAAGAAGACTGTAGTGAAGCAGGGAGCCAGCTTAGGCGCAAACTCGACCATAATTTGCGGAGTCACCATTGGACGCTATGCATTCGTTGCTGCCGGAGCGGTGGTCAACCGCGATATCCCTGACTATGGCCTGGTTGCCGGTGTCCCGGCGAGGCAGATCGGTTGGATGTGCTACTGCGGAGATCGCCTGACGGAGTCGGGATCAAAGCCTTATTGCGCTTCATGCCACAGGAGCTACTTTGTCGAGGACGGTATCTTTCTTTTGACTCGACGTCGCCAACGGGATCGGGTGGCATTTTATTTAGTAACTGTCTTCTGAATTCGAGTACCACTAGTGAAGATTGCGTCGATTGTTGGGGCCCGCCCACAGTTTGTCAAGGCCGCTATGGTTTCACGAGCATTGCGTTCCGCGGGAGTCACGGAGACTTTGGTGCATACTGGCCAGCATTACGACGACAACATGTCGAAAGTTTTCTTTGAGGAGCTTCGAATTCCCAAACCGGATTACAACTTGGGAATTGGTTCTGGCGATCATGGCTCGCAGACGGGGCGCATGCTGGAAGCACTCGAAAATGTGCTCCAGCGGGAGAAGCCGAACTGGGCCTTGGTATATGGTGATACAAACTCCACTCTGGCTGGGGCACTGGCGGCCGCCAAACTCCACATTCCCGTGGCGCACGTCGAGGCGGGTCTGCGCTCCTTTAATCGGCAAATGCCGGAAGAGATTAATCGAATCGTTACTGATCAGCTATCGACATTGTTGTTCGCCCCCACTGAAACCGCGGTTCGGAATCTGCAGCGAGAGGGGATCGCGGATGGCATCCATAATTTTGGCGACGTGATGTACGACGCTGTGCTCACGCATCGAGAGTTGGCAACGATCCAGTCGCGGATTTTGGGAGGTCTCAATCTCCACCCAAAGACTTACGCGCTTGCAACCGTCCACCGCGCCGAGAATACGGAGGACTTGCGGCGGCTCCTAGAGATATTCGAGGCCCTGCGTATCCTTTCCAGGGAACTCCCCATTGTCCTACCCCTTCACCCTAGGACGCGCCACGCGTTGGAGAGTATCCCAATCTTGGTAAATGCGCAGTTGATTCTGATCGAGCCGGTCTCATATCTCGATATCCTTCTCCTGGAATCTCAGGCCCGTTTCATATTGACCGATTCGGGAGGTGTACAAAAAGAAGCGTTTTTCTTCCGAGTACCATGCATCACGTTGCGCGATGAAACAGAATGGGTCGAGACAGTCGATGCCGGATGGAACGTGGTCGCGGGGACCCGGCGCGAGAGCATAATACAGGCGGCACGTAGCGCGCAGGCAGGTCGCTGCGACGCTTATCCATTTGGCGACGGAAATGCAGCTCAAAATATCGCCAGGGTGATAGGTCAGCTCGCCGAGTAAAGACTTGAAAGATGGCATCGCCCAGCGCATCCGATTTGCAGCGATTAGATGTTTCCCTTGTCCGAGGTATTGCCTGGACAGGAGCCGCCAAGTGGTCCAGTCAAGTGCTGGCATGGGCCTCTACCCTTGTGGTTGCGCGCATTCTGACACCTGATGATTATGGCTTGGTCAGCATGGCGACTGTATATCTGGGAGTACTCACGCTAGTGAGTGAATTTGGACTGGGGAGCGCCGTAGTCACGCTGCGCAACCTGACCGAAGAACAGATCGCGCAGCTGAATGGGCTATCAGTGTGCCTCGGTTTGGTCGGGTTCGCCATCTCCTGTGCGGTTGCGGTTCCGTTGGGTCGCTTCTTCGCATCTCCGGGCTTGCCTCGCGTGATCGTCGTGATGAGCGCGGGCTTCATGGCTACGTCCTTTCAATCTATTCCTTACTCTCTTCTTCAGAAGGAACTCCGCTTCAGACTGCTGTCTGGAATCGAGGCAATCAGATGCTTTGCCCTTTCGGGCGCGCTGGTCCTTTTTGCATTGCTGGGTCTCCGATATTGGGCGCTCGTTTTTGGAGCTCTGTTGAGCAGCATATTGGGAACTTTGTTGACGCTGGCAAAGCGGCGACATCGGCTAGCATGGCCGTGTCCGTCTTCCCTCAAGCATGCAATTCGGTTCAGTCGGCAAGTCCTGGTCGGACGCTTGGCGTGGTACGGGTATTCGAACGCCGATTTCGTTGTAGCCGGACGTATGCTGGGCCAGACCGTCTTAGGCACCTACACAGTTGCTTGGAATCTTGCCAATTCGCCGCTCGAAAAAATTACAACGCTCGTTGGCGGTGTAACTCCAGCCTACTATTCGGCCGTCCAAGAAGACCGTGGCGCCCTCCGTCGTTATCTTCTGAAACCCACAGAGGCGATCTCATTGATTATGTTCCCAGTGATGGTTGGCATGGCACTTGTATCGCGAGATGTGGTGCTGTCAGTCCTCGGGCAGAAGTGGCAGGGAGCTATTGCTCCCCTGCAGCTGCTGGCGTTTTACGTCTGTGTGCGGTCGATTATGCCTTTGATAGCTCAGGTGCTAATGGTGACGGGTGACTCTGGTTTCGTTATGTGGAACGGAATCATTTCCGCAGTTGCTCTTCCTATCGCGTTTCTGATTGGGAGTCACTGGGGGCCGCAGGGCATTGCAGCGGCCTGGGTCGTTGCTTATCCGATTAATGCGGTACCACTCTATTTACGAGCTTCTCGAAGAATTTCCCTGAGCATAGCGGAATTTTGGCATGTGCTGTTGCCAGCAACCCAAGGAACTCTGCTTATGGCGCTTGTGGTGTTGGTGGTACAGGTGCTCTTATCTGGACACTTCACAATGGTAACTAGGCTCGCCATTCAAGTCTTGACGGGAGCCATCGCATACATCGCGGTGGTTCTCTTATTTCATCATGACCGGCTCTCTATGTTTCGGCGTGGCATTGGCCTCTTGGCAGGAAAGGCCGATCCTAAGCCATCTACATGCGTAGATCCCAAAGGATAGTCCAATTGGAGTCCGGCGAGTGTTGCGTAGTCGAAATGAGACAGAACGTTGAAGGACTCGGAATCGCGGTTCTGATTGTGGTCGGCTTCTACTGCGGCATTCCCCGCCTTTCGGGCGGATTCGTTGGAGTCGACGTCTTCTTGGTCCTGTCCGGGTACCTCATCACCCGGCTCCTGGTCGCCGAGATTCAGAAGGCGTCCGCCTTAGTTTGTTACACTTCTACGCTCGCCGTGCGCGCCGCCTGCTGCCAGTATCCGCTTTGGCCCTGTCGGTTACCATGGTGATCGGGGCATTCATCATGGCTCCTCATGAACTGATCTTTTCCGGCCGCGCCGCCAGGGCGACCGCGCTCTACATGAGCAACATCTTCTTTTCCATTAATGCGGCGGATTACTTCGCCCCTGATGTGGAAACAAACCCAATGCTGCAAACCTGATTGCTGGCCGTGGAGGAGCAGTTCTACATGGTGCTGGACGGAAGAGCGGGCGCGAAGAGTCAGGCTATGCGCGATCTCGTCGCGTCAGATGGTTTACAGGGCAAAGTGCTGGTGTTCGAAGACGTACCTCATGCTCGTGTTGCCGCGTGGATGGCTTCTACGCAACTGTTCGTCGTGCCTCGCGCGCGGAGGGCTTACCAATCGTAATTCTAGGTGCGGGTGCTCGCGGCAAGCCGATGGTAGCGACTCGGTAGGCGACATTCCCGAGTTAATCTCCGATTGCGAAACAGGTCGAGTTGTTCCCGCGAAGCACCCCGACGCTTTTGCTCAAACGGTTGTCGAGTTGCTCGATGACCTGGAGCCTCGCATGTCACCAACAGCCCCTCAAGATAGATACCACTCAACTGGCACAGAACAAGATCGAGAAGCAGATCTGAGGCGCCTAATCCCGAACGGGTATGGTTCAGCTATCGATGCTGGTGCGCGCGATGGCTTCTACTCGCTGATCCTAGCCGACCAATTTGAATCCGTCATCGCGCTGGACCTTTCGAAACCGCCTGTGGAGCATCCACGCGTCACCGCCGTGACTGGCGATCTGACCCGCCTGCCGTACCCCGACGGTAGTTTCGATGTCGTATTCTGCACTGAGGTGCTTGAGCACATTCCTCAGCTTGAAAATGCCTGCAGTGAGATTGTCCGCGTTTGTCGTTACGAAGCCATTATCGGTGTTCCTTACCGTCAGGACGTTCGAATCGGGCGCACAACGTGCCCTTCCTGCGGAGCAAAGAGCCCGCCGTGGGGTCATGTCAACTCCTTCGATGAAGGTCGGCTGAAGCGGTTGTTCCGTCCTATGGTTGCGGCAGAGTTCTCGTACGTGGGATCGGTCGAAGAGCGGACGAGCGTGTTAACGTCGTGGCTGATGGACATAGGCGGAAATCCATGGGGAACATACAATCAGGAGACTCCGTGTTCGCGATGTGGCGCAAAGCTGGTTGCGCCACATCACCGCTCGTTCACCCAGCGTGTTTGCTCCGCTGTTGCTCTTCGGATTGATACACTTCAGAGCGTCGCCAGTCGCCCCCACGCAAACTGGGTACATGCGCTCTTTCGTAAGGGATGACAGTCGTCGGCTTGTGTGTAATAACAAAGGAACTATCAGCTGATACCTATGGGCCGGCTTTCCCTTGACGATGACTCTGCGCGCCGAGCACGCTGGAAGTGACAGCTGGCTGGGAAAGTGTGTAGGACCCCCTGGTCAGGGCAATCATGTTGAACGGAAACGCTAACCGGTGCCAGGTACCCGGCCGGCTTGCTTGTCCGAGCGCTGTCCCATCTCGTCCAACCAGTCGTTTTGTACCTGGTTTTGTCGCACCTACTATCAAATAGTTGTGCGTTCCCGCTTTATCGATGCTCAAAATGGGAATCTTGGCTGAAATGGGAAAATCTACGTCTCTGACTCCCGTTCTATTCGAGGCCGAAAAAACCAGCGCGCGTGGTTTGTCGAATGTTCAACTCCCCGACGTAACGGACCGTAATCACCTCACTGGAAGCTTTGCCGAGAGCTTGATTCCGGCATTGGAGATGTGGGTGCTTCCGATTCTGAATCCTCATATTGCAGCCCGGGACTCGAAGGTGTTGAATCCGGACCTTGAGCGCGTATCGTCGGCTCGGGATGCGCAGTGATTCTGACCCGTAACGCAGCAGTGTTAAGATCCGGCCGCGCTTTCCATGGGCGGGAGTGCTAAGGAATCCCGGAGAGTGCGTTTTCTCGTATGCTCCTCGATCGCGTTTCCAGAACAATAATGCTAAGTGGCGCGAGTAGCTCATGGTGAGAAGGGCCTTCTCGGTAATCTCGCATCTTTCGATGGCTTCTATTTGGATGCATCTTTCACGACCGAGAATGATCCCTGTGCACTTAGGCGCCCCGCAAGACGCCGCTCCCATACCCGCTACCCTCGCACTCTTTCCGGGTGTGACTAAGGAACAAGTCGAAGTGACTAGCGCAGAGTGGCAGGGCAATCACCATTTCTTCTGGGAACTCAACAGCAACTTCTTCGCGCGCCGTTCTCGACGGCTTCAATTTTCGCCAAAGGGTGAGTTCTTGTATTTGATTGTGCGCTTACAGAAACCCGCAGTCATGGTTGAGACGGGGGTATTCGATGGGATCTCAAGCACCATCATTTTACAAGCCATGGAGGACAATGGCACGGGAAGCCTAGTTTCTATCGACCTACCAGCACACCAGCCGATCGCCGAGTCAACCGATGCGATGAAGGAGCGTGAACTGCCTGATGGCCGCGACCCCGGCTGGCTCATTCCCGAATACCTTCGCCATCGCCATCGATTGGAGTTGGGAGATTCCAGGAAGATCTTGCCGGAAATTCTCCAGCAACAATCTGCGATCGACATCTTTTTGCACGATAGTCTGCATTCGGCCGAGCACATGTGGTTTGAATACGAGACAGCGTGGCCCTGCCTGAGAAGTGGCGGTTTGCTGCTCAGCGATGACGCGACGTGGACTCCAGCATTTCATAGGTTCAGTCGGGTTCGCCGTAGAAGCTATGTGCGAGTCGATGACCTCGCTGCACTGAGGAAATAATTGACTGCGCGACCTTTGCGATTCCGCGTGCTTCAAGTGGCGGGTCTTCTCGGCATCTTTGAATGGCTTCTATTTGGATGCACCTTTCAGGACCGAGAACGATCCCCGTGCACTTAGCCGCCCCACTGGGCGCTGCCTCCATCTGGCCTCGTCATACGGTAGTTCATCTTTGCGGGAACCGGGGCTCTACTGTAAGACCCGATAGTTCCCCCGACTCGCCTGTTCGCGCGTGTGCTATGCCATTGATGCTGCTGGGTTTTGCGCAGATCGCCTCTGTCTATGGTTGAGTTTCATTTTATGTCCATGATTACGCGCACACTTGTTTCCGGCTCTTTGACACGAGTCATCGACACCATCTGGACAGCTCTCGTGTCGTTGCTGATCATGCCCTTTGTAGTGCATGCCCTCGGGGACCGGATGTATGGCATCTGGACGCTGGTTGCGACGTTCGCTGGCTACTACGGCCTAGTTGAGCTGGGTCTTTCCCAGGCAATCACCCAATATCTTTCGCGCTCGCTCGGGTCACTGGATACGGAAGAGTTCACGTACTATCGATGCGCGAGCGTCATGCCCGACAGAGCGCATAACACTCGCAGGTTAGCCCCTTGACGGCGCGGTAAGCCGTCATGTCTGCCAAGCAACACGATGTGTATCGGTAATGCAATCCTGGCACAACGCATGAGTATCCGGCCCGATCCAGCAGCTGCCGCGACAATCCGTAAGGACCGATTGTGAGTTGTTGAGTTCTCTTCAGATTACAACCAAAATGCAGGCGCAGTTACACAAAATCTGCTCCAACATCGGCTGGCTGCCGGCATACATTTGGCAGAGGGCTACCCGCAATTGGATGATGCCCACAAGCCCACTTCACCTGATCATTGCGATTGCAGATCATTTCGAGCCTTCGATGACACATGAGTTTCGGTACGCCGATCTACGGGAACAAGAAAGACGCTTGATCGCTTGGTGCCGGGATTATCCGAGGATGGCAGGCCCTTGGGTCGATTCCGATGGCTGCTGCTTGCGTCATACCTACTTCTATCCCGCGGAACAATACAACGGCGATCTGGTCGAATTGCTGGCCGAGCATTGTCGTGAGGGATGGGGCGAGATCGAGATCCACCTGCATCACGGAGTCGACGAGCGCGATACCGCGGAGAACACGGAACGTGTATTGCTCGAGTTTCGGGATTATCTGGCAGCCCACGGATGCCTTGCCCGCCTTGATGGTGAGGAACGGCCACGTTATGCCTTTGTCCATGGTAACTGGGCATTAGCGAACTCTGCAGGAGGACAATTCTGTGGAGTCGATAAGGAAATGGAGATTCTCGCGCAGACGGGGTGTTACGCGGACTTCACCTTGCCATCGGCACCGCACCCGGCGCAAGTAGCGAAAATCAATTCCCTGTACGAATGTGCCCTGCCATTGCACGAGCCGATACCTCATCGGCGCGGCCGACATCTCATTGTCGGACGGCGTCCGGAAGTCTTCCCGCTAATTGTTCAGGGGCCGCTAATGCTTGACTTCTCCCGTGTGTCGAGAGAGGCGTATTTCCCACATATCGAGAATTCCGAAATCACGGCGAAGAATCCGCCCACAATGGATCGGTTGCAACTTTGGAAACGAGCGGCGATCACGGTGGCTGGGCGCCCGGACTGGCTCTTTATAAAGCTGCATTGCCATGGACTTGACCCCCGTGAACAAGCGGCCATGACTGGCGCATCGATTTCCAACTTTCTGCGCCATCTATTAATGAGCGCTAAGAATCGCAACTACCAAGTACACTTTGTCACGGCGCGCGAAATGGTCAATATTATTCTTGCTGCTTGCGAAGGATACAACGGAGATCCCGGACAATATCGCAACCACCGACTCAAGGCGATTCGAAGTGGGATGAAAACGCATCGGAACCATTCCGTAGGCAGCTCTCCGACCAGGCAAGAACCATGAGAGCGTAGTCAACGAGGGGCGACCTGCTGGAACAGAGCGGTTGCTGCCTGCAAGAGCAAACCATTAACCTTCGCGGACCTTCGTTAAGTCTTGCCGCATAAATCAGTACTTTCGGTAATCGGGCTGGATCCAGTAAGAATTGGCGCTGGTGAGATCTGGTTCCGTGCGCTGTCCAAACAGCTCGAAGGTCACGCCTGTCGTAGTGTCCTCTGTTTTGTAAATGAGCCGTCGACAGAGATCCGCGACCGGCTTGATGCAGGATCCGCTTTTCGAGGGAGTCTATGCCGCGGCCGACGTTGTTTGCTTGATGTCACGTTGGGAAGAGCTATTCGGCTTGGTCATCGCCGAGGCTATGGCAAGCGGAAAACCAGTGATAGGAACGCGGGTCGGCGGGATCCCTGAGTCGATAAAAGATGGTGACACTGGATTTCTGGTCGAGCGCGGCGATGAGGTGGCAATGGCCGAAAAAATCCTCTTTTTGTTGGATGATCCCGCCCTGCGGGCAAACATGGGAAAGAAGGCCAGGCAGACCGTGGAGGCAAAGTTCGATCACAGAAAGAGCGTGGCCAAGTTGATTGAACTGTACGGGTTGGGAGCGTCCGCCAATCGGGAGAGTAAGTCTTTACCGAGGGGAGAAGCCATTTCTGCCTCAATTTACTAGAGAGGACATCGAAATGCGATTGCGCGGGGAAGCTCAATGTACACCAATAAAACAGTGGTTTCAGTAATCGGCCTGGATCCCGTCAAGATCAGTGCGGCCGAGATCTGGTTTCGTGAATTGTCCGAACAGCTCGGGTTTCATGGCTTTCAGAGCGTCCTGTGTTATCTGAATGCGCCACCGGAACCCATTCGTCAATTTTTGCAAGCGCCAAACGTAAACCTTGAAGTACTAAAGGACTCCTACGAGCTCGGCTACGAGCCGACAAGGGGATTCCAGCAACTGCTGCGTCGCTATAAACCCAGAATCGTGCATTGCCACTACACCGGGTTTGTAAGCCCATACCCGTGGTTGTCTAAACTGTATTCTGTCGGGAAAGTTTTCTTCACTGACCAAACCTCCCGGCCTGAAGGCCATGTCGCACACGCGGCGCCTTTGTGGAAACGCGCAATCGTATCCATGATCAACTATCCTCTCACCAGCGTCCAGTGTGTCAGCAACTACGGGTACGAGTGCAATGTAGCATCACGTCTGCTGCCGCAGAACCGTTATACGGTTATCTACAATGGAGTGGATATCGCCCGGGCATCAGCAGGGCTACAGATGACCGAAGCTTTCCGCAGAAGGCATTCGATTCCTGATCAACGGGCTGTCGTAGTGCAGGTTAGCTGGATTATTCCGGGAAAAGGCATCCACGATCTGCTCAGGGCTGCTAGCTTGGTCCTATCCCACAATTCTGACGTGCAGTTCGTGATTGTAGGCGACGGACCGTGTCGAAGCGAGTATCAGAAGCTCGCGGCAGAACTTAGAATTTCTGAACATGTCACATGGACCGGAGTAGTACAGGACCCCCTTTCAGAGGGCGTCTATGGTGCGGCTCATGTCGTTTGTCAGATGTCACGTTGGGAAGAAGTATTCGGGCAAGTCATCGCTGAAGCCATGGCGAGTAGGAAACCAGTCATAGGTACTCGGGTCGGTGGCATCCCCGAGCTCATAGAGGATGGCGAAACTGGATTCTTAGTGGAGCGCGGCGATGTCCGAGCAATGGCCGAGAGGATTCTTCACTTATTGAATGACCCGGCGCGGAGTACAAAGATGGGAAATAAGGGACGGGAAGCCGTCGAGACCAAGTTCGATCACAGAAAGAATGTGAGCAAGCTGCTTAAGCTGTACGGGCTGTCAGCGCCCGATGTCACTGCTCATGAGAGAGAACGCTTACATGGAGAAGAGCCTGTCTCTGCCTCAATACATTCGTAGACTCATTGCATTTAATTTGATGGGGAGGAATATCAGGTGAGATTAAGCGTTTTCGGATTGGGGTACGTCGGATCAGTCACGGCAGCTTGCATGGCCAGCCTTGGGCACCATGTCATCGGGGTGGATATAAACCCCTTGAAGACGGAAACGCTCAGCGTCGGTCGCAGTCCCGTCCTTGAAGCCCGTATGGATGAATTGGTTGCCGATGCGTATCAAGTCGGCCGGCTTAGCGCTACTTCCGACGCCCATGACGCGATACGCGAATCAGAACTCTCTTTCGTTTGTGTCGCGACACCGAGTCTGCGCAACGGCAAACTGGATTTAAGCAGTTTAATACGGGTCTGTCGCGAAATCGGTCAGGCACTTCGACACAAATCAGCATTTCACACGATCGTCGTCCGCAGCACCGTCCTGCCAGGAACGGCAGACTCACTCGTTGTCCCTACTTTGCAAGCGGCCAGCTGTAAGCAGCTCGGCGCGGACTTTACCGTATGTATGAATCCGGAATTCATGCGCGAGGGTAGCGCAGTATTCGACTTTTTCAACCCGCCGTTCGTCGTCATCGGATCGGTGCGGCAAGAGCATGCTCGTCCGCTACGAGAACTCTACTCTTTCGCTCCCGGGGAGATCTTTGAGACGTCGCTCACTGCCGCCGAGATGGTTAAATACGCCTGTAACGCATTCCATGCGGTAAAAATCAGTTTTGCCAACGAGATCGGCACCCTATGCCAATACCTGGGTCTCGATCCAACCGCTGTTGTCGACATCTTTACGCGCGATACAAAGCTAAACATATCCAAAGCCTATCTCACACCTGGTTTCGCCTTCGGCGGTTCTTGTCTCCCCAAAGATCTTCGCGCTCTCACTTATCGGGCCAAAGAATTAGATTTACGTTTGCCTTTACTGGAATCGATATTACTCAGCAACTCCGAACACATCGAGCGTGCCGTGCAGGCTGTTTTGGAGACCGGGAAAAGAAAAATCGGAGTGCTCGGCCTGAGTTTCAAAGCGGGGACCGACGACCTGCGCGAGAGCCCTTCAGTGCAGCTGATTAAACGTTTGTTAGGCGAGGGCTGTCAGATCGATGTTTGGGACGAAAACGTTTCACTAGGGTCCCTGGTGGGATCGAACCGGCAGTTCATTGAAGCGGTAATCCCGCACATTGGCTCCTTGTTGCGCGGTAATATGCAGGCTGTGATTGCTGCAGCCGACCTCGTACTGATCGGAACCAAAGAAGTTGAAAAAGAGCATGTCGCATCCCTACTGCGTCCGGACCAGATACTGATTAACTTGACGCGGTTAGAAGAATCTCAACCTGTGGTCAAGGCTACAGCAGCTTCCTGAAAGATCCAGCTCTTGAAATAATGATACCTCGTCTCGGGTTTGATCTTGTCGAGGACGCACGCGAGCTTAAATTGTTAAGAGTGGTGGGTCCGGGATTTGAGTGCATCTACGACATAGGCCGTAACATTGGCCTGCACACAAATCTACTACTCTTATGTGGCGAAGCAAGTAGTAGCCTTCGAGCCCCATCCAGAAAATTATGCCCGGCTTTGCGCGAACATCGCGTTAAAGGGCAGGAACAACATCGACGCTCGCCCTGTCGCAGTTTCGGACAGGAATGGGGAGTTGCCATTCTTTACCTTGCCCGGAGCGGCCTCACAGGTAAACATTCCGACCGACCACCTCGATCCCCGCCTCGGTACCTTTCACTTTCAACGTGCAGACGGTGCGGCTGGATGATCTTCGACTACCAACGCCCGATCTAATCAAGATCGACGTGGAAGGTGCGGAGATGAATGTGCTACGTGGTGCCCGGGCCTGCATCCAGAAATACACGCCCGTGGTTCATGTTGAAGTACATCAAGCCCTCTTGCATCTGTTCAACACGTCAGCAAGGCAGATCCGTGATTTTCTTACGGAACTCGGCTATTCGATTGAGGTTAGGAGAAAGGGCACCTATATTTGCCGCGTGGTTTCAAAGCGGCCTACGTCGCAAAACGTGTATCACCCAGTGTGTCTAGGTTGAGACACAATTAATGATCGGCTCTCTAAGAGTCCAGGGGCATACTTACCCGCTGCGTAATGTCATGTAGCCGCTTAGCGTAGCGGTTGGCAGATGGAATGTCCGAACTTCCCATGCTCGCTGCTTGCCTTTCAACCGGAAATCGACAATACGGGCGGATTCCTTCCACCGCGAGTGCAAAATAAGGTCTACCCAATCTTCGAAAGACGTCATCTGCATGAAAATTCTTTGGGTTAAAGCTGGAGGATTGGTCCCTGCGGATTCAGGCGGTAGAATCCGGAGTTACCAGATTCTTCGTGAACTGGCCAAAAGACATTCGATCACGTTTTTCGGCTTCTATGCTGAACATCCGGACGATATTCACCAGCAGCTGACTCAGGTGTTCGACCGCGTAGTTTGCATTCCTTTACGCATTCCGGTTCCCCGTGGTCGGGGCGAAGCCCTGAATTTCGCGCGGCACCTACTTTCACCCTTGCCTTACTCGGTCGCGAAGCACTCACGGCCGGAAGTTGTAACTGCGCTGCGCAATCTACTGGAGACCGAGTCCTTTGATGTCCTCGTCTGCGATTTTGTTTTTGCCGGCGCGGCAATTCCAGGGGGGATCAGCTGTCCTAAGATCTTATTTACGCACAATGTAGAAGCTCAGATCTGGCGGCGCCATATTCAGACGACGTCTAATCCTATTTGGAAAGCGCTTGCTTGGAGCGAATACCAGAAGATGTTGCGGTACGAACGCTTTTGCCTCAGAAGCGCCCAACACGTATTGACAGTCTCGGAAGTTGATCAGCAAGTGTTCGCAAGGTATATCGACCGGAATCGAATCACCGTGATCCCGACCGGAGTTGACCCAGAATATTTTCGGCCCGACGACAATGAAGAGCAACCGAGCGAACTCGTTTTCACTGGCCTCATGGACTGGATTCCAAACGTAGATGGAATGATCTATTTTGTTCGAGAGGTCCTTCCCCTGATTCGGAAAGAGGTTCCAGGAGTTACCCTCACCGTCGCGGGACGATCCCCTTCTCAAAGTCTGCTTGCCTTGGCCAACGCGGACAAACACATCCGGGTAACGGGGCGGGTGGAGGACATACGTCCTTACATAGCTCGGGGATGTGTGTATGTTGTGCCCTTGCGTGTCGGCAGTGGTACTCGATTGAAGATTTTTGAAGCAATGGCCATGGGCAAAGCGATTGTGTCCACGACCATTGGGGCAGAGGGTCTGCCTGTGACGAATGGGAGGGATATTCTGATTGCCGATACTGCCGAGAGCTTTGCCTGCGCCGTAGTCGGGCTCTTACGCCAACCGCAACAACGCAAACGTTTCGGTTTGATGGCACGGCAACTCGTGGAAAGAAAATACAGTTGGAGCGCTGTATCGGATCTTTTCGATGATGTGCTCGGTCGGGTGATCCGCGAGTTTGGAGGGGCGGTCAGGTCCCAGATGGCTCCGACAGTTCAATTTCCTTCAAGCGGAGTTGGTGGCTTATCGTGAAAAGGGCGCTCGCGCTAGTCTCCCATTTTCGTTGGCGTCTATTTGGATATACTTGTCAAGATCGACAATGCTCCGGATGCGCTCTGGTGCTCCGCAGTACGCGGCTCCATTCCGCACTGCAACCGGTCCAGAAAACTCAAGGCTCGGTGTATAGACACCTCGCACACGCTTTTTGAGGGGCAATAGCTTTCGTGAAACAGGTCAACAGTCCGTGATGCAGCTTTAAGGCAGAAACGTGCGGATTATTTCGAATCGCTGGGTCCGCGTCGCAGCCAAGCTCACCTTAGCAGCGGCCCTCCTGATGTGGATGATGACCAGTGGCAGACTCGATCTGTCCCGCCTTGCTCAGGCGACCGCACACTGGCCGCTACTACTGGCCATCGTAACCATTTACTATGTGGAAATATATGTCATGGCATGGCGCTGGAACCTTCTGCTCGGTGCACAGGGCCTCCAACTAAGTTTGCAGCAAGCTTTCTCTTTAACGATGATTGGTTCCCTGTTCAACGTGATGATTCCAGGAATGGTAGGGGGTGACGTTGTCAGAGGATACTACATAGGCCGCCGAGCGGCTGGAAGAATGCCGGAAGCGCTCGCTACCATCCTGATGGATCGAGTGGTGGGTCTGTTAGGACTAGCGGTCCTAGCCGCTGGGGCTGCCATATGGAACTTTAGGATGATAACTGAAAGTCGGATTCTCGAACTACTGTGCTTGTTTGCAATCGTAGTGGCGGCGGCTGGAGCCATCGGATTAGTGCTGACGGTGGCTGCTGGTGGAAGGGCCACAATTCTTGACAGATGGGGAGCGAGCCGCTGGGTTACCTCATTGATGAAGGCCATCGGCACCCTTACTCCTTATAGGCAAAATCCTCGCTTGTTGACGACTGCGCTGTCCGCTAGTGTTTTCAACCAGGTACTTTCTTGTCTCGCTTTCTACCTCGCGATGCAGGCTCTCGAGCAACCTCTGATTCCATGGGGATATTTCTTTCTTCTCGTCCCTTTGGGACTGATGATGACCGCGTTGCCGATCTCGCCGGCTGGGGTAGGGGTGGGCCAGGCTACGTTCTTCACCCTATTCGGAATTATCCCTGGCAGCAGCGGCAAAATGGGAGCGAATGCGTTCACGGTGCTCCAGTTGCTGTTGATCGTCGTCTATCTGACGGGTTTGTATTCATATCTCACCTACAAGCACACAATGGGCGAAGAGATTCCCACTACGCCTTCCTGACGAGCGTTACAAATCTTAAGAATCAAGAAATTTTTCCTTCCACCAAAGCCCTAAATCGGACGACAGCGCTTTTCGGACCTTGAGGAAGACTCCCCATTGGTCAGTCGACTTCTCAGTGGGGAAAGCGAGCTACCGGGAGTTCAAGACACGAAAGTTCCCCTTTTAAATCTTAAGGAACAGAACGCTGCCTTGCGGACAGAACTGGACGCCGCCTACGCCCGCGTCATGCAATCGGGCCAGTTCATCATGGGACCTGAAGTGACCGAGTTAGAGACCGCGTGCGCACAGTTAGTCCAGGTCAAGCACGCGATTGGGGTTTCGTCAGGCACGGACGCAATCCTGCTGGCACTTATGGCTTTGGGGATTGGGTCTGGCGATGAGGTGATCTGCCCTTCCTTCACGTTCTTTGCGACTGCTGGATGTATAGCACGCGTGGGTGCTAAGCCGGTCTTTGCTGACTCTTGCGAAGCGTGCTTTAACATCGACGTAGCGAATGCTGCCACCAAGGTGACCCGACGTACGAAGGCAATCATCCCAGTGCACCTGTTCGGGCAGGCGGCACAGATGGACGAGGTTATGGCACTGGCAGAGAGATATAGCCTCGCCGTGATTGAAGATGCCGCACAGGCCTTAGGCGCTGGGTACAATGGCCATAGTGTCGGTACGATGGGGACTTTCGGAACTTACAGTTTCTTCCCTTCGAAGAACCTCGGAGGATTCGGCGATGCAGGCATGTTGGTAACGAATGATGACCAACTTGCTGAAAAAGCCCGGTTGCTACGTACGCATGGTGCCAAGCCAAAGTATTTTCACAAGATGGTTGGAGCAAACTTTCGGATGGATCCGATTCAAGCCGCTCTGTTACGCGTGAAGCTGCCGCACCTGCGTGAGTATTCTGCGAAGCGGGCTGCCAACGCAGCCTATTATCAGCAAAGATTATGCGCGCTACCTGGGGTGGCCTTGTCGGACGGACATCATTGTAACAAGCGGAATGCGCCAAATCAGTTTCGTGGGAAAGTCGCGCTGCCGACCGTTCATGGTGATCGTTGTCATATTTGGAACCAGTACACGCTTCGTGTGCAGAAGACTGGAGATTGGAAGAGACCGGAGAGCCCGCGCGACGCGTTGAGGAATCACCTGGGCAACAAAGGGATCGGGTCCGAAATCTACTACCCGCGCCCCATGCATATGCAGGAGTGCTTCGCGCAGCCAGGACCGAATCCCATATTACCTATATGTGAAAACTTGGCGGATGAGGCACTAAGCATCCCTGTTTTTCCGGAATTACAACGTGAACAACAGGACTACGTACTGGAAACCATCAAAGAGTTCTTGAATGGCTGATGCAAACTCGGAGGGCAAATGATCTCCAATCGCAAGATCTTCATCACTGGTGGCGCGGGATTCATCGGCTCGACACTCGTCGGACGGCTCGTCGAAGACAACGAAATAGTCATTTACGACAATTTCAGTCGCAATGCGTTGAAGGACAAGCCATTTCACAACCACCGGAACCTAAAGCAAATCCAGGGCGATGTCCTGGACTTTGACTCCCTCAAGCAGGCTATGCAGGGGGCTGAATATGTAATCCACTGCGCGGCAATCGCCGGCATCGACACGGTGATTAAGAGCCCTGTGACGACAATGCGCGTGAACATGATCGGCTCCGCGAATACGCTCGAGGTGGCGGCATCACTTCATAAGTGCGAGCGGGTAGTTTGTTTTTCAACGAGCGAGGTGTTCGGCCAATACGGTTTCCGCTCAAAAGAGCTCGATAGCACCGTAATGGGCAAGGTTGGCGAGACACGTTGGACGTACGCAGTCTCGAAACTCGCGGAAGAGCACTTAGCAATTTCCTACCACAAGGAAAAGGGACTTAGGACCACGGTCGTGCGGCCATTTAATATCTACGGGCCAGGGCAGGTCGGCGAAGGAGCTCTTCGAAAATTCATCCAACTAGCGCTCAACGACGAGCCAATTGAAATCCACGGCGACGGGACGCAGATCCGGGCCTGGTGCTACGTGGACGACATGGTTGACGGAGTCTTGATGGCGCTAACGCATCCTAACGCTGTGGGCGAGTCATTCAATATCGGAAACTCGCGCGCTGTCACAACGATTTTCGGCCTTGCGAATACGGTAGTGCGGATTCTCCGCTCCCGATCGCAGATCCTGTTCTCACGTAAGGACTATGCCGACGTTGAACTGCGGGTCCCGTCTGTGGAGAAGTCGCGGAAACTGTTAGGGTTTGAGGCCAAGGTCGACCTCGATGAAGGTATTTTGCGTACGGCTGATTTCTACCGGAAGTATCCGTCAGAGCATTCACTCACAATCGCCCTTACACCAAGAAGACCGAGGCAAGCACATCCCGAACCGAGCGCAAGCGGTCTTCATCGATCTAGGGGAAACCTGGTTGGATGAGCGAAATGTTTTTACGTTGCAGCGTTTCGTTGCAAGAGACCGATCGGTCGGCGCTGGGGTCCCGGAAAGCAACCTGCACTTAGCCGGTTAGCAGCTTGGCGAGGAACAGCTCGCTATGGACTATTTCCAATAAATAGCTCCCTACAACGGTCCTGCAGCCATTCAATGTGTATAGAGCCGGGAGGCCAGGATGGTGAGGGCTCCCAACATCCAACGAGCAATCAGGAATCAGCCGAGGACGTACCGCAGAGCATTACCGGAAGGTGTGCGCTTGATTCGTTTAACGATGCCATCAATCGAAGAAGACGACTTGCGGGCAGTGCGCGAGGTCCTTCTTTCCGGCCTTCTCGTACAGGGGGCAAGGGTAGAGACCTTCGAGCGAGCGGTGGCGCGATATGTGGGGGTCGACCACGCCGTAGCGGTTAGTAACTGCACCGCCGCGCTACATTTAGCTCTCCTTGCGCTCGGCGTTGGGCGAGGCGATCGAGTGGCGGTGGCCGCTTATTCGTGGCCGGCAACGGCGAACGTGATCGTGTTGGTTGGCGCCGAACCTGTGTTCGTCGATATCGAACCCGACACGTTCAACATGTCACCCCTAGCTCTCAAAGAGGTCCTTGGGCGGACGGCCGTGAGGGCGGTCATGCCGGTTCACACCTTCGGCGGGCCGGCGGACATGCCGCGCATCCTTGAAATCGCCGGGCGCTTCGGGGTCCCCGTCATCGAAGATGCAGCCTGTGCACTCGGGACAGAGCTGAATGGGCGAAAAGCAGGTACCTGGGGAGTCATAGGGTGCTTCAGTTTCCACCCCAGGAAGGCGATTACCACCGGCGAGGGGGGTATGGTCGTCACCAACGACCCGAAACTCGGCCGCAAGTTGCGCATTTTGCGCAACCACGGACTCGATCCAGCAGCGACTTTCCCCGATTTTATCGAAGCCGGCTATAACCTACGCCTGACGGAATTTCAAGCAGCCCTGGGCACATGCCAGTTGAACAAACTGGGGCGGATAATCTCAAAGCGCCGCGTCGATGCAGCACGATACGACGGTCTTCTGAAGGATACGCGCGTCAACCCGCCGGTCGCGCTGAGGGACTCACGGCATGTGTACCAATCATATGTGAGTCTCTTGCCTGCGGAAGTCGCTCCGCGAAGGAGCAAAATGATTGCTGAATTGAAATCTCAGGGTATAGAAACGAGCATAGGCACCTACCATCTGCCGCTAACTACCTTCTACCGTGCTCGCGGCGGCTATCGTGCGGGCGATTTTCCGGTGACTGACGATATCGCACCGCGTGCAATATCGCTGCCTATCTCTGAGGCGTTGACAAGAGAAGAACAAGACGAAGTGATATTCATGCTGTCACGCCAGATTGAATAAGAATGCTCCCTAAGTTCCGCTCGTCGCGTTACCGCCGTCTGATCAACGACGCTATTCATGCGGTTAAACTCGACTTGAGCGGTCTGACCGTACTCACCGAAGCCGCCACAGGATATTTTGTCTTTACTCCCCTCATCGCGGCGCTAGCAGGTGCCGATCTTGTCTTAGCTTTTCCTCGAGATTCAAGCTACGCGACGCGTGCCGATGTCTGTGAAATCACGGAATCTCTTGCCAGTGCCTGCGGAGTGGCAGATCGTGTCGTCCTGCTTCCGTCCCTTGCAGATTCGCGTGTGGCGCAGGCGGACATCGTTACCAATAGTGGCTTTTTGAGACCCCTCCACGCAGATTTCCTTCGCCGCCTAAAACCTACTGTGGCGATACCATTGATGTTTGAAACATGGGAGTTTCGCTCAGAGGACCTGGATCTGGCAGAGTGTCGACGGCTCGGTATACCGATCTTGGGCACCAACGAACACTGTCCAGAATTGCGCATCTTCGGATACATCGGGCACATCGCGCTCAAGCTACTCTACGAACTTCATTTTGAAGTTTTTCGTTCGCGGATTGCAGTGTTGGGAAGCGGTGATTTTGGCGATACCGCCGAAGTCACTCTCCGGCGTGCAGGTGCTGAGGTATCGCGCATCATTCCAGTTCCACACCTAGACTGGCACGAGGCAAAACGCTTTCTCTCGGAAGCAGAGGTCGTGGTGGTGGTCGAGTATCACACCCGTAGAATGCTCCTTGGACCGGGTGGAGAAATCGAAGTGGAAGCGTTGCGGGCCGTTAATCCTGACCTCGCCGTGGCGCATATCTGCGGCGGTGTGGATCGCGCCGCACTGGAAGCCGCTGGGTTCTGCTGCTGGCCGGAACGATTTGCAGCGAGTGGTTACATGAGCGTGGCTACCGATTACGTGGGTCCACGCCCGCTCGTGGACCTTCAATCGGGCGGCCTCAAGGTAGGCGAGTGCATGGCCCGGGCGCGGATGCGGGGGCTGACTGGGGCCGAGGCCGAAGCCGCGGCGCTGGCCGAAACCGGCTTGGCACAACCGTTCCCCAAGGACTTAAGGGTGGAGGGACTGTGAAGGTTGCGGCGTTTGGACGCACCCAGTGGCTTCGCGACGCCATCCTTGCGAGTCAACGGCGAGGTCACGAAATAGTACTAATCGGCACGTGTCCGGCGTCGCCAGAATACACTATCAAAGAGGCCGATTTCGAGCGCTTGGCGTACGCCATTGGCTGCCCTTTTTTCTGCGATACCTCCATTAATCGTCCGGAATATATTGCCACGGCGCAGGAGTCCGGCGCCGACATCGCCATCTCGGTCAATTGGGCGACGCTCGTCGGACGAGAGATGATAGAGCAATTCCGGTTCGGCGTGGTCAACGCGCATGCTGGTGACTTGCCACGGTTTCGTGGAAACGCACCGGCGAACTGGGCGATCCTGTTAGGGGAAAAGCGGGCAGTACTCACCCTCCACCAGATGGACGCCGAGTTAGACAGCGGCCCAATCCTCTTGCAGCGAGAGTTTGCTCTGGACGATCGCACGTATATCTCTGACGTGTATGACTTCTTGGCTCGTAGCATCCCAGAAATGTTCGCGGCGCTGCTGGATGGCCTGGCTGCCGGCACAGTGGTTCCGCACCCGCAACATGCGGATCCAGCTGCTTCGTTGCGCTGCCTCGCGCGGTTGCCACACGATGGCGAATTGGACTGGAGCTTGCCCGCCCTGAAACTCGCGCGCTTGGTGCGAGCCAGCGCCGAGCCGTTTGCGGGAGCCTACAGTTTCCGCGATACGGAAAAGGTAATTGTCTGGCGGGCTCACGCTGAAGAACCGAAGCACCCATACGTCGGTACACCAGGTCAGGTTGCGCATGTGCGTCGTGACACGGGAGAAGTGGCAGTGTTGACTAAAGAAGGGTTCCTCGTGCTGGAGACAGTAGAGACTGCCTCGGCTGGACGCGTGCCGGCGGCCGAGGCTTTTAAGTCGGCGCGCATCCGTTTCGGTTTGAATGTAACCCAGGAAATTGCCTGTTTGAAGGCGCGCATAGCCGAACTGGAAAGGCAATTCCCGAGATGAGTGCACCATTCCTCAGCATTATCATTCCCGCTTACAACGAAGAGGCGGTAATTGAGCAGGTCGCAAAGGACGCCATTGACACGTTGCAGAAGACAGGTCTCAATTCCTTCGAGCTCGTGCTAGTAAACGACGGAAGCACAGACCAAACTGGATTTCGGATGGACCAGATGCGCCAGCAGTTGGAGTGCGTTCAAGTCGCCTCACACCAACGCAATCGCGGTCTGGGCGCGGCGCTAAGAACGGGATTCGGGACAGCAAAAGGCCGAATCGTAACCTGGATTCCAGGAGATGGTCAGTTCGATCTCGGTGAAATATTGGACGGACTATCTCTACTAGAGGAGAGTGATATCGTATTAGTCCTTCGCCGGGGACGGAAGGAAGCCAGCCGCAACGTTATCTCTCTTTGCTTCCACACGCTGATCCGACTGTTGTTTCATTTTGATGCAACGGATGCCAGTGGCATCTATTTGTTGCCTCGGGAACTGCTGGTAACATTGGACCCAAAAGCGGACAACGTTTTCTACAACTTGGAAGTGCCGCTGTTGTGCATTAAACACCGGAAACGTATGCGCCAGATTACTGTGGGGATTCGGCCCCGCCGTTCGGGAGCATCCAAGGTCACAAACTTTCAGACGATAGCAAGGAATCTAGGGGAAGTGTTGAAGTACAGAATGAGGGCTTGATGGTTTGGCCGTCGCGCTTGCTACGATCGTTGGGGATTGTGCTGCTTATCCTTTTAGGCGCGGCGCGCGTCTATACCAAACGTCCTTGGGTCGATGAGGGCTGGTTTGCGGCCAGCGCCATAAATATCCTGCAGAACCACCACACCGGCATTCAGGTAGCCGATCCCCTAGAAAACGCGGTCTTGGTGGATCAACCACTGCCGGGAATCGATCAGCACTTTTACGCCTGGATGCCGATGCAAGAGTTACTCATGGCGGGGTGGTATTGGCTGTTTGGATTTAGCATATTTGTGATGCGCGCCAACGCTCTCTTGTGGGGGCTCATCGCACTGCTGGCGTGGTGGCGCGTGGCCCGGTTTCTTAGCGGTGATCACATTTGCGCCGCGCTAGCGACGCTGCTGATCGGAACCGATTACGTGTTCATAAACGCGGCATCTGATGGGCGCATGGATATGATGTGTTTAGCGCTTTGGGCGGCGGCACTGGCCGTCTATTTGGAACTGCGAGCGTCTCGACTTAACGCAGCTATCTTACTGAGTCAATCGCTTGTGGTGGTTTCCTGCCTGACGCACCCAATCGGCGCTGTCGGTTTTGTGTGCCTACTGGTGCTAGCGTTGAACCTGGACCTAAAGCGGTTGAGGCCTTTTCACCTGGGCCTGGCAGCCTTGCCGTACCTCGTTGCCGTGCTGACGGTAGCGGCCTACGTCGGGTCAGACTTTGGAGCGTTTTGGGATCAGTTCTCAGTGGGCATCAGAAAGCGCGTGGGTTCGTCTGGCACCTTCCTTGGGTCCGAGGCAGGTGAAATTGGACGGTATATCGGCGTGTATTTCCCGCCATATGCCCGTCATGGAGTGGGCGCGCTGCGGCTAGCGGTACCACTGATTTTTGTTGGCGGAATCTTGTTTGTATTGACCAGCGCCACACTACGAAGGACCACAAAGCTGCTGGTCCTGCTGACCGCCGTAGCTGCGATCGGACTCTGCGTGATTGACCCTGGCAAGTTACCATATTATCTAGTCGACGTAACACCTTTGTACTGTCTCGTTCTTGCAACTTCTCTGGCGTCGTGCTTCAGAGATAGTCCAACCCGATGCTGGGCAGCCTTGGTGGTGTGTGCTGTATTCCTTGTGTTACAGATTAGTTGGAATGTAGGAGCTGTCACTCGCGATCCACTCCACAAGAGCTTTTTGCCCATGACAAATTTCCTCCAAAAGCGGTTGACCCCGGACTCAACTGTTACAGCGAGTCCAGAACTATGTTTCGTCTTAGGATTCGATCCGAAAAGGCTTCGCGACAATGCGCTACTGGGGTACGCCAGCGGTCGGCACGCGAGCTTCATCGTTATTTCCCAAAATGCCTATGGGACAGCTTTCGAGGGTTTCCGTAAGAATAGACCAGAATTGGCTGCATATGTTTACTTTATATTAAATACACGTTACGAACGTATTTATCATTCAGATTTCTATGAAATATATAGGCAGGGCATTCGACCGTGAGAAGCTTGTTTGCGATATGTCGACAAGATGCGCCTCGAAGTTATTCTAGCTCTAAGAGTATTTCAAACGATTGGTCCATACCGGATATGAAATCCGATGGACGATAACGTTGCGGGAAGCCTGATCTCCGTTACCTGCATTCCAGCCGACGCTAAGTCCAGCGACGCGATTGCAATTCTTCAACGGCAGTCAGCGATCGGGCATCTTCGTACACCATAGCCTGCATTCGGCCGAGCATGTGGGTTTGAGCGATGATGCGATGTGGACTCCGGCAGTTCATGCGTTAAGTCCAGGGTTCTCAAGAGAGACTACGTGCCATGCGGTGACTTCTCGGCACACAGGAAATGACGACCAATTTTAAGTCGGAGAGACGTCGACGGCGATCTGTGGTTTTCGTTTTGTGGCGGCACGAAATGGGAGCGGTTGGCACTGTCAGAGTTTGATGCTGCCAGTTATCAAACAGCGGCGTGGGAAGGATTGTTGTCGGGATTTCAGCACGACGCGGAGGCATGCGCTCGTTTTGGACGGGCACAGCCGTGCAGCTGTTGAAACTCTCCAGGCGTTGGGCAGACACGGAATTGAGGTGGACGTTGCCTCGGAGTGCGATTGTCCTGGATTTCACTCGAGGTACCCGCGCCGCAGATTTCGTCAGCCTCCCGCGAGTTGTCAGCAGAAGCTGGTTGAGTGGATTAGCAGACTCGACGCGGACCATAATTACCAGCTTATCGTAGCTTCGACCGAGTTTTCGCTCCGACCACTCCAGTTCCTTCCGACCGACCATCCGGTGCGTACCAAAGCGTTGCTACCTGAAAATGAATCTTTGAGCATCGCGCTCGATAAACGAAGAACATGCGAGTTTGCATCAAAGCTCGGAATTCCAATACCGCGAACCGTGATAATCGAATCTCTTTTGAGCCTGCCGGCGGTCAAGCAGTACCCAGTCGTGCTCAAGCCTAAACAAAGTGCGATGGTCGTCCAGGGAAACATGGTTACCGTCGCTCCGAAGATCGTGAAGGACGAGGTCGAGCGTCTGGCCGTGCTCCAGAAGTGGCTGCCTTACATGCCCGTACTGGAACAGGAATACGTTGGCGGTTTCGGCGTTGGAGTAGAACTCTTATTCGACCATGGTCACAAGGTCTGGCACTTCATGCATGAACGGATTCACGAGTATCCACTTACTGGTGGTGCCAGCACATACAGGCGTTCTATTCAACCTAAAAAGGAGCTGCTGGATGTGGCTGAAAGGCTTTTCACGGCTCTCCAGTGGCATGGGGTGGCGATGGTCGAGTTCAAGATAGTGCGAGACGGCTCCTTCTATCTGATCGAAATTAACCCTAGGCTTTGGGGATCGTTAGCATTGTCGATTGATGCGGGCGTGAATTTCCCACTCGGGTTATGGATGAGCGCGAACAACGAACCGTTGCCACCACAACCCTCATATAAGGTGCCCTACTACACGCGGGATTTGATGGATGATTTGCAATGGACATTTGAGAACTTAAGAGCAGATCACGAGGACCCACTACTACTGACGCGCCCCCGACTGCGCGCCTTCGCGGAGTATATACGTCCATTGCTTGGAAGAGAAAGCTGGGATCACTTTGACCTGCGTGACCCCAAAGTGACTCTAGCGATCCTCGGCGCGATTGGTCGGCGATACTCGAAGGCTCTTTGGCGCAGGGTGATGGCGAAGTCAACAGAATCGAAACTCGTAGCCTTGCATCGACGTACTATGCGCAACTTGGCGCGCCGGACTACTCCGCTCAGAAGGGTGCTGTTTCTCTGTTATGGCAATATCTGTCGGAGTCCTGTGGCTGAGGAACTCGGCAAGCGGGCCCTAGCGAACGTGGAGATCGAATCGGCTGGATTCCACCAACTGGAGGGCAGGCGCTCCCCGCAGAACATCATATCTGCGGCGAGCAGAATGGGCATAGATCTGGCACATTCCAGCTCGCGTTGCGTTACAAAACAACAAATCGAACGCGCGGATCTCATCGTTGTCATGGACGCTAACAACTATGACGATCTGATCCGCAGGTATCCTAAAGCTGCAAATCGAACGCTCCTCTTAGGACTGTTCTTGGAAAGACCGACTATCAATATTCCTGACCCGTACGGGGCCTCTGAAGAAAAAGCCTGGGATGTAGTGAGTCAGATTAATCACGCAATTAATGCGTTCGCGCACCGACTGCGCAAAGAAGTAGCAGACGAATCGCACGTTTGAAGTGGAACGGATACTAAAATCGGCAGCCCGGCGGTTGTTCCACTGCGCCGGAGGACTCCATCTAGTACGGGTAAAGAACCGCAACGCAGCCCGTATTCTCATGTATCATCGGTTCAGCGATCCGACGTCGCTCAAAGCGCAGTGTACTTACCTCAAGCACCACTACGAACTGCTCTCAATGCTAGAACTGTCCGAATGCCTGCGATCTGGGCGGCCGTTTCCTCCTAATGCGGTGGTCATCACAATCGACGATGGCTATCGTGACTTCCTGAAGATCGCATTTCCGATCTTTTCAACGTATAGCATTCGGGTTACTGTCTTTCTGGTTACGGATTTTCTCGACAGGAAGCTGTGGTTGTGGCCGGATGTCGTGAAGTACGCTTTCGGGCATACGCCTTACACTGCAGCCGAGGTTGACATTCCGAATGGACGGCGCCTTTCGTTGCCCCTTGACTCCTCTACCCTTCGACTCCAGGCGGCCCGAGTGACAATTGAGGAAGCGAAAACGCTGACTAATCAGGACCGATTATTTCTTTTGGAGTGCCTCATGGAGCGGCTACAGGTGAAACTACCTCGGGAAATACCCGAGCACTGCCAGCCGCTACGCTGGGACGAGGTGCGCAGTTTGGCGCAATCGGGGGTCGAATTCGGGGCTCACACTAAAACACATTCGATTTTATCGAGATTATCGGACAACCAAGAGCTGAGCAACGAGATAGTGGGTTCTAAGAAGCGAATCGAAGAGCAGCTCAATGCTCCTGTGTTGCATTTTTGCTATCCAAATGGCCGAGCTGCGGATATAAGCGACTCTGCGGTTGCAACGGTTCGAGCCGCAGATTTCCGGACTGCCGTCACCACAGAGCACGGTCTGAACCTAAAATCGAGCAACAGATTTCTGCTTCGAAGGATAGGCGTGGAGCCGAACCTCCCAGACTTATATTTTCGTCAATGCGTAGCAGGTTTTCGCGTGTGACTGCTGCATTACTCGCCATGCTGCCACCCAAGCCAACGATAAGGAAGATTCTTCAGATCGGGAACTACCCGCCGCCGATGTGCGGTTGGGCCGTTCAAACTGTGCTACTGAACAAGGAGCTACGCCGCCGCGGGCACATTTCCGAAGTGCTTAACGTCAATGAAAGCCGAAAGAAGAAGTCGTCCCAGTACGTCGATGTGCAAAACGGCTTTGACTTCGTCTGGAAGGTGTTATGGTTTTCGGCGCGTGGATATCATATTCACGCCCATTTGAATGCAGAGTCACTCAAGTTGTATCTGTTAGACCTTATGGCGCTGCTGTGGGCAAGAGTCATCGGTCACCCGGCGATACTCACCTTTCACGGTGGCATCCCACAAAAGTTTTTTCCCAAACAACGCCCGCGGTGGACACGGTATGCATTTCAGCTGATATTTCGCTTAGCTGGTCGAATGACTTGCGATAACGAGGAGATCAAAGAAGCCATCGTCTCCTACGGAATCCAACAGAGGCGAATCGCGGCTATTCCGTGCTTCTCGGCTGAACTGCTCGAATTTCATTCGAGACCACTACTCGAAGAGGCAGGGGCCTTCCTAGCCTTTCATCATCCTGTATTTCTATGCTACATATCATTCCGGCCGGAATACCGCCTGCCGGTGTTGCGACGAGCAATGGCACAGTTTCGTGAAAGGTTTTCCGAAGCGGGTTTTATCTGGCTGGGCTTCCCCGTGAAGGAGATGGCTCCGGCCCACGCTTATATCGAAGATTGGCAGCCGAATGAAAAAAGCGGACTGTTGCTGTTAGGTAATCTGGCACACGACGACTTCCTGAGTCTCCTGTCGCGTTGTTACGGTTACTTGCGTACACCAGCCTGTGACGGTGTCAGTGCGTCTGTCCTGGAGTCGCTGGCACTTGGCGTACCAGTGGTAGCGAGCGAAAATGGGCGTCGTCCGCCAGGGGTAGTCACCTATGCTGAGGACGATTCGGCAGATCTCTGCGATAAGCTCAGTTACGTAGTACGTAATTACCTCGAAGTTAAACGGTATACGCGTCTGGAGCTACCTGCCAAGAACACGGAACGGATGGCGGACTGGGTTCTCGGTGAATACAGTTCATGTTAGTTAGTCTGAACCAGTACAGGGATCGGCTGCGTCATGTAACTTGGGACGAGTGCCGTGTCCGAGTGGGCCAGGAACTTGCCAAGCGCTGGGACGCTCTGCTTTTCAGCCGACTGCCGCGCACAATTGGTTTTCAGGCCGAAAGCTCCGGCAATTTTTTCTTTTCAGCCGAACAATTAAGTCCGATCGTCACTTTTCTTCGGCAGCGGATGCCCGAAGCGATAGAAGCGACGATCGTCCAGGCAGAGCGCATTTGCCGACACGAATTCGATCTCTTGGGTTATGAGGGGTTGCACTACGGCCCGGAGATCGACTGGCACTTGGATGCGGTCAGCGGTAAGAGTGCTCCACGTAAGCTGTGGTTCAAGATCCATTATTTGGATTACTCCGAGGTGGGAGACGTAAAAGTTACTTGGGAACTCAACCGGCACCAGCACCTGGTGACATTAGCGAAAGCATATTGCTTTACCGGCGATGATCGATATGTTCTGGAATTGATCCGCCAATGGTACGCCTGGCAACAGAACAACCCCTACCCAATTGGCGTCAACTGGGCAAGTAGCCTGGAAGTGGCCTTCCGTTCTTTGTCTTGGCTTTGGATTCTTCATTTGCTGCAGAGGTGCCCACTGGCCACATCCCAGTTCAGATGTGATTTGCAGCGTGGCTTAGCGCTGGGGGGGCGCCACATCGCACGTTATCTTTCAACTTACTTCTCACCCAACACGCATCTGCTCGGTGAAGGCGTAGCTCTTTTTTTTCTTGGTGTGTTGTGCAACAGCAAGTCAAGCGCCCAATGGCAACAGCGGGGGTGGGATATCGTGCTCGCTCAGGCGAAACGTCAGGTGCAGCTCGACGGAATGCACTTCGAGCAATCTACGTACTACCACGTGTACGCTTTGGACCTGTTTTTGCACGCGCGTATTTTGGCGACCAGGAACCGAATTTACGCTCCGGAGAAATTCGATCGTGTGCTACGGAGCATGCTGGAGGCGCTTTGTTTCATGAGCCGTGGCGGCATGCCACCATGCTTCGGCGATGACGATGGCGGCCGGCTATTCGACCCTCGTCGCAACAGAGTTGAACAGCTTCTTGATCCGCTCGTTACAGGGTCCCTTCTGTTTGGTTGCTCGGACTTCAAAGCTGCCAAACCAGACTTGGTGGAGGAAACGGTTTGGCTGCTCGGCCCTCAAAAGGCACTGGGATTCGATGCCACGTCCATCTCGGCGCCGCCGCAACTCGAGTCGGTCGCATTCCGCTCAAGCGGACTATACCTGATGATGTTCTCAGGCAAACCGACAGCTCGGTTAACCATTGATGCGGGACCTCAAGGTGCTGGTGGTGGCGGGCACAGCCATGCCGACGCACTCAGCATTCAAGTCGCAGTTGAGGGCCGGGACGTGCTCGTAGATCCGGGAACGTTTGTGTATGCCGGCGCTGGTCCTGAACGGCAAGTGTTTCGCGGAACCGCATATCATAATACACTTCAAGTTGACGGTATTGATCAGGCCGAACCGGCTGGCCCTTTTCCTTGGCGGAGTCTCCCTGATGTCCACGTCGAGAAGTGGACAGCGGGCAGTTCTTTCGACCTTCTCGTCGCAAGGCATCGCGGGTATGCGCGCTTGCCGGATCCCGTCATACATCGCCGCTACGTATTTGGCCTTAAATCCCACTTTTGGCTTGTACTGGACGAGCCTGAAGGAAAAGGAAACCACCGTGCCGATGTGCTCTGGCATTTGGCATCGAATCTCCACTGGCGGCTTCAGTTAGGTTCAGCGCTGGCTACTTGGGATGAAGGAGGACTGGCCCTCCTGTTTGCAGACACTAAAGGTTGGGTTCCTCACATTGAAGAAGGCTGGTACTCTCCGGTTTATGGGAATCGGAAGAGAAGCGAAGTGCTGGTTTTTCGCCACGAAGGTAAGCTGCAGGAAAGTTTCGCCACGGTTCTGCTACCGCTCGGATCCTCCAGTCACAATCTAGGTATCCTGACGCGCGTTCATCAGAGCTCATCAAACAATCGCTTGCGCGTGTACCGATATGACCGCTCGGCAGAATCGCATTTTTTCTTTTTTCCCCTACATCAACCATGGCGGTATCGGGAATTGGGCAGTGATGGCGAGTTCCTCTACTATTCAATATCCGAGTCTGGCAACAAGAGATTGATCGTCTGTGGGGCAACTTACGTAAAGTTTGCGGGAGAGACGGTAATGTCCAGTTCCCGCGCGCTCTCCAGTCTCGAATGGTCGGCGAAAAATGGTGACGCCTCGTTTTCTTGCTCGGATGAAAGCGCAATTTGTTCCACTTCCTGGCATCACTTGACGAGTCTGGAACGCTTGGAGGCAGAAGTATCGACAGTCTAGGCTCACTATGTGCGGAATCTGCGGCGTGTTCAATTTTGATAGGAAGCGTGAGGTCCAGCGTTCATGGCTGGACAGCATGAACCGTCAAATTGTGCACCGCGGTCCGGACGACGATGGATTCTTCGTTTCCGAGAACGTGGGCCTGGCTATGCGCCGCTTGAGCATCATTGACCTCGAGACCGGGCATCAGCCGCTCAGCAACGAGGACGGGGCTATCTGGGTAGTGTACAACGGCGAGATCTATAACTATAAGGATCTGCGAAGCAAACTGCTGAATCGTGGCCACACCTTTCGCAGCAACACTGATACGGAGGTGATCGTTCACCTCTACGAGGAGTATGGCCGGAATTGTGTCGAACACCTGAGGGGCATGTTCGCTTTCGTGGTCTGGGATAAAGGGCGCCGACGCTTGTTCGCCGCCCGGGACCGCCTTGGTATTAAGCCGTTCTATTATCGCCTTACCGATCGAGAGTTTATTTTTGCCTCAGAGATTAAGTCCTTGCTGGAATTTCCTGGGGTCAAGCACGAACTTAACCGCGCCTCACTTCCCGAATATCTGGCGTTCGGTTATCTCACGAGTCAAGAGACGCTCTTTAGTGGGATCAACAGCCTTCCGCCGGCACGCTGGCTTGAGCTGGACGAGTCCGGCAACGCATCGCTACAGGAATATTGGGACTTGCACTTCGAAGTGGAAAGGGAGCACCCCGAAAAGTGCTATGTCGAGACCTACCGTACACTGTTCGAGGAATGCGTTGCCTCGCACCTCATGAGCGATGTGCCCGTGGGTGTATTCCTGAGTGGCGGCCTCGACTCCAGTGCGGTAGCTGCCATGACGGCGAAGCACAGTCGCGAACCGCTCCAGACTTTTTCGGTTGGTTACGATGAATCCTGCTTTTCTGAACTGCCGTATGCACGTGCGGTGGCTGAACATATCGGTTCTCAGCATCACCAAGTGGTGGTTCGTTGTGAAGACTTCTTTGCCGCTTTGCCTCGGCTCATCTGGCACGAGGACAAGCCCATCGCCTGGCCCTCAAGTGTTGCTCTGTACTCCGTGGCTCGGTTGGCGCGTGAGCATGTCGTCGTGGTGCTAACCGGAGAAGGGAGCGACGAAACCCTAGCTGGTTATTCACGCTATGTCTGGACACTATGGAACGCCCGCTTCGATTCTGTGTATCGGTGGGTTCTGCCTCGGTCGCTCCGCTCGTTCGCACACGACTTTATTTCGAACACTGCATTACTGAACGCGGACACGCGCCGCAGACTCCAACATACGTTTGTGGGCCGCAACGGCGATTCCTGGAATTCGTTGTATTTGGAGACTTTTCTCTGCGCCTTTGGGCGACGCGAGCGGGATGAATTGTTGCTCGAAGCGGGAGGCGACTTTTCGCGGGATCCTTACCGCAACTATACTTCTTTTTGGGAATCCAAGTCAGGCGATTTGCTCAGCCGCATGCTATATGCGGACATCAAAACCTACCTGGTTGAGTTGCTCATGAAGCAGGATCGCATGAGCATGGCAGCTTCTGTGGAAAGTCGCGTACCGTTTCTGGATCACGTCTTGGTGGAGTTCGCTGCCCGCGTCCCGTCTCGCTACCGAATCCATAGATTAGGGGGAAAGAACATTCTCAGGTCCGCCGTCCGTGATCTATTACCGTCCTCCATCATCGACCGCCGTAAGATGGGATTCCCCACGCCATGGTCCGCTTGGCTCTCGGGACCCAAGGCGATATGGATCGAGCAGCTCTTGACTGAACCTCGCAGTCGCGCACGAGGGTTGTTCAAGCCGGAAACTGTACGCCAGATCCTGCACGAACACAATGCCGGCCGACGCGACCACACGGACCACCTCTGGAGGCTGCTGAACCTGGAGTTGTGGCACAGGATATTTGTCGATGCCGATCCTGATTATCTCGTACAAATCGAATCAGTATCTGCTCCTGTGCGGAGCTGACGAAATAAATATATACCTAGGCTGGTATTAACAGATGAGCACATTTTTTCCATCGATCGAGGTTGGCACAAGCCGGAATTTGGGCGGACCCTGCGGACCCCGCCGGCATTGCTGCGGGCTTATTGCGGGTATGGAGCTGCCGGGTGTCTCTCCGGAAGAGGCGGAGCGGCGCTGGAGCAGCCAGTTCCACTTCCGGTCCCTGACTGCGCAGTTGGCAGGATGGATTCGTCGACTGGCGGCCCAGCGCTCGACAGGCACCCAGTCCACCGGCGCTCGGACATAGCGTTCTCCGCGCAGCCTCGGCATTCGGAACTTTTTGAGCACTAGCACTATGTGCGAGCGCGGGTGGTTTCCTCCATTCTCACCATCACCCCCTTTCCCCGCTCTCGAACGGCGGTCGCGTGCGCAACCGCGGGTTGGCGACCGGCCTTGCCCGGGCCGGGGGCAACGGTTCACGTGCTTTTTCCCTGGCAAACGGAGTACCGCAGAAGGACTTCCAACACGGCGGCATCACCTGCCGTCCGCATAGCTGGGCGGCGAACGTCACGCCTGCGAACTTGGGAGACCGACTCCTTCTGCCGATCGAAGTTAAGAGGGAATTCCTTCGACACGCTCGGTGAAACAACACGCGCAACAAATCACTGAAGCTCGGCCTGCTGTAGCCAAAAGCACATCAGCCTGCACCAAATTCGCGGAAGAACCCAAATCAAGTTGTTAAACGCATCGAACTCTTGTGCAGAGCCGAAACAACCCCCAAATGACATGAAAAGCTGTTCGAAACATAAACGGTTAATAACGCTAATAGCCGTAATACTGGTTGTAAGTTGTGCCACCGTCTCTTCTCCTTTGGCCGGTGCCGAGGCTGTTCCGCTTGGTGCGCCCTCTATTACTGCAACGGTCAAAGGGCCCGATCAAATTGATCTTGTGTGGTCCGCTGTCTCGAATCCGGGCTACGGTTACTTAGTCGAGATCCAGTCGGCCGGTGACAGCCGCTATTCTTCTTGGACAGGGCTGCAACCCGTCCCAACGGCAGGAGGCTACAGTTGCGACAACACTATCGTTTGGAACGGCGGTTCCTGCAACATTAGCGACCCCTCGGGCATTCACGTCTACAACCCTCGTAAGCACGGTATTCCCTACTGGGTGACCGATGCTAACTACATCGATCCTCAAGACGGATCGGCGGTTCAATTCATTGTTTGGGGGCTGAGACCGAATACTACCTACCGCTTCCGTGTCAGAAGCTACTCCGGGGACTCGTCATCTATTTTCGGCGTCTACTCCAACACCACGACTGCGATGACTGCAAACTATATCTTGCGCTACGTTTCGCCGACCGGCAACGACTCAAATGACGGCACCGGCCCGGAGAATTCCCATGCCTGGCGCACGCTATCTCACGCCTCCAGTGCCATCCGTTGTGGCCAGGAGCTGATCGTGATGGAAGGCAGCTACGCCAGCGACAACATCAGTATGGGGCAAACCTGTTCCGCGGAAAAGAAAGCTGTGGTAATGGTCAATCCTGGTGACATAGCGATCATTACTTCTTTGCCCGCCCGGGCTAACCAATCGCTTCTTCTAAGCGGCACTTATATTGTAATTGACGGCCTCGTTTCGGCAGCATCATCGAGCGAGATAGGAGAATATGCCGGTGTGATCACTGGCAATCACGATGCACTTCTCGATGTGGAATTTCACCCCCCGGTCGTTCCGACGTTTGTTGGCGGTCTGATAGTGTACGGCGATCACAACCTTTTGTATCGTTCCTACATACATGACTACGGGAGCCCGGATGCGACACAGAACCCGGGCGGAAACAGCGGTTTTGTCCTTGCGGTCTACGGTAGGGGCGCCACGAACAATGTTATTTGGAGCAATCACCTAACACGCGGTGGTCACGATGAAAGCCTCTGCAAAGCCGGGTGCAGCTACAACCGTTGGTTGAACAATGTCATGGATGGCGGCTGGGGACAGGGCTGGAACGTCATTTATGGCGACAATGCCGTCTCCGAGCACAATTTGGTCGAGGGCAATTTCATATACGATGTCGGCCAGTTGGTGACCTTCTACAAACCTTCCATCCAACTGTCTCAAGGCAACAACACAGTGAGGCGCAATATAGCCGTGAACGGGAAGAGCTACGCTTTAGAGGAGAGCTATCTATACGGCGGAACGGCGGCCAACAACCTGGTCTACAACAACGTCTTCTATGACCATGCGATGTGTTTTTTCCAATCAGCTAACGGCGGACCTTCTGCTTATAACAACGACATCTTTGCCAACAACATCTGCTACAAACTGCACGCTAGAGCCACCAATATCTACCTTAACGACACGACCAATCAGATCGGCTACAATGACATGCTGTACGTTGACGCTAACGACAGGCCGCGGCCGAATCAGGCCATAATTATTTGGAACCACGCTGCCCAAGGTTCTTACCAATATCCACAGACGCTTTCGTATGCAGATAGAAACTATAGCCCCCCCTTTTCCCACAACAAAGGTCTGGACGTGAATCCGAAGTTCGTGGACGAAACAAACTTCGATTTCCATCTGACTGTAAATGGCTCGCTCATCGCTGCTGGCATCGATGTAGCGGACGCTCAGTGGGGTCCAACGGATGGAACAGTCGGTCTGGGAGCTTTTGGGATCAATGTGTCTCAGCACCGCTCCTCCTCGCCTAGCCCGGCAGGAAGCGGATACTCCCAAACTCGTCGCTACCAAACGGGGACGATTTCACATTGAAGCGGTTGGCGGAGTGCTGGCATTCTCCGAGCGGAGCGCTAGCGACACACCGACCTGTGAGGTACAGCGGGTCATATCCATCCAAGTAACTGAACGAGAGCATCTTGTTGCAAAACACGATAGCAGGACGGTTGGTTCGTGGTCTCAGTGCAGCCCTGGCGAGCTTGGGTGCGCTGCTCCTGATCGTGACGGTTACTCCGCTAGTTTCCTGGTGTGCAAGAACATTAGCAGGTCCCTGGGACGACCCGCGTGGAGAAGTTCTAATAGTATTGGCGGGCTCTTCGACGAACGACGGAGTTATTGGAGGGAGTTCATACTGGCGCAGCGCCTACGCGGTGTTCGCCTATCACGAAGGTGGAGTTCGGCAGATCATCGTCACCGGCGGTAGTAACACACCGACTCCGACGGCAGTTTCCATGGGCACGTTTCTGGAGTGTGAAGGCGTCCCCGCCAGAGTTATTTCTCTGGAAACTCGATCGACGAGCACACGGGAAAACGCACTCTACACGCAGCCTCTTCTGTCCGCTGGTATCGGTCGCCCGGTTCTTCTGACAAGCGACTTCCACATGTTTCGGGCGCGACGCGTGTTCCAAAGACTGGGAATCAACGTATCGCCGAGGCCAATTCCGGACGTGGCTAAGCGTGCCTCAACGTGGACAGGGCGTTGGCCCGCTTTCCTGGATCTGATTTCGGAGGGCGTAAAAATCGTGTACTACTCCGCGCGCGGCTGGATTTGAGATCGCCGAAGCATTAGTCCAATCGTCCATTAAAGCCCTTGACCTGACCAGTGTTCCTCTCAGGTGGATTCTCTCACTCTCCCTGGTCCAAAAACTCGGTCTGGTCCCTTAATGGAGCGCGGATGGGAAGATGGGAAGATTACATCTTTCGACCATTGGGAAAAGAGGTCTAACGAACAATAGGCGACATTAGAAAAACATCGTTAACAAACAGAAGTCTTACCACCGGAGTCCCGGAGCACGCCCTGCTCCTACTGCTACAAGGCAGTGCAACTTGTCCGCTGATCTCTAACCTGGTTTAGCTTTTGTCCCTGCATAAAATGTGTCGACCGTCGCATGGGAAGACACGTCAATCCAACTCGTTTCATCGCTTTCACGATCCTGCCGACCGTCTGGAAGGTTTCTTTGCGACCAAGAAATGAAATCTGGATTCCAAGGCAGTTAAACAACGTTCCGTTCAGCAGAACATAGCTACAAAATACGACATCCTTCAGTTGCCACCCCAGGCTGAGCGCTTGGCCCTTGAGAATACCATTGATGCGGGATGAAGCGCCAACCAAAGATCTCCACCACCCTTTAGAACACGAGAGATTTCCCGCAACGCCTTGTTTATATCCATGTAGGGAAGCGCTACTCGAGAAAACACGAGGTCGAAATACTCATCCTCGAAGGGAAGGTCTTCCCCTCTAGCGGACACCAGCCCAATGTTGGGAGGAGCAAGGCGACGCCCGGCCTCAATCGCTTCTATGTCGCAATCCACTCCATATCCTTGGACATCGCTTGGGAGCTGAGCGGCGAGCAATGACTGGCCGATGCCGCAGCTACATCCAGTATCCGCTTGTGCTTAGTGGGAAGAATTGGAGGGAGGAAACGGCCGGAGCCGAAGATGCGGAAGAAGAGTCATACCCAGGAGCAAATTCTGCAGGCGCTCCGGCAGGCAGAAGGCGCATCATCTTTTTCTCTAGATAGATCAAGCCCTATGCAGCCTGTTCAAGAGAATACGGGCAGTTCGATGATGCAAGACCTGTGTGCGCTGTTGCCAAAAGAGGAGGATCTTCTCGAAAGACTGGAGCAGCGCGTCGGGCGAGTGCATGCACACCAGCGACTCGGTATGGAGAAGGATTACGAGGACAGATTCAATGGCCGCATCAACTTCCTGCACCCTGACAAATGGTATTCCGTACATTCTGTTTTCACCCATGCATCTAAGTGACTTGCACGTGGATATGAACCCCGGTGCCATGCATCGAATGACGGAGCTCATTGCCACGCTGGAATACGATATTTGCGTGTTGACCGGTGACTTTCGCGGAAAGGTATTTGGCCCGTTCGACACAACTCTACTGGGAATGACGCGCGTGCGCTCACAATTAAGCGAATCAGTTTACGGCGTGCTTGGCAATTACGATACTGTGCGCATGCTTCCCGAGTTGGAAGCTATGGGCATCCGCATGTTGCTCAACGAATCGGAAACGATTGTGCGCGGCAACCAACGTATTCATTTGGCAGGCGTCGATGATGCCCACTATTACGGGGCAGCTAACCTCGAAAAGGCTGCATCCAGAATCCCGCGCGGCGAATTTTCGATTCTGCTTTCACATACACCAGAGATCTACAAGCAAGCGGCGTATGCTGGCTTTAAACTGTTCCTGAGCGGCCACACACACGGAGGCCAAATCTGTTTGCCAGGATCGATTCCTGTGACTCTATCTTCATCTTCGAATCTGCCAAGACATATGGGAGCTGGTCCATGGAGCTACCGCACGATGACTGGTTACACGTCTGTTGGGGTCGGATCGTCCGTAGTTCCCGTAAGGTTTAACTGCCCTCCGGAGATTACTCTCCATCATTTGCAATGCATCTGAAGCACGCGGCCGGGAGCCACGCATTATAAAACCGTGCCCCTTATGGAGTAGGTGTTGAGCGCTGGTATGCCGATGAAAAGGTTCAAACCGGAGCAAATCGTAATGCTGCTGCGGCAGATTGAATGGAGATCGCAAACGGGGAAACCACTTGAAACCTCCGAATATCTTGGTGCCTCGAGACGGATCCAAAAACCTAGTTGTTTCCATGATAAGGGAGCCAAGAGGCACACCAAGCACTTATCCGTGCGTTAGGGAGTCTTGCTCGGCGTCTTTCCCTTGTCGGTGAGCTTTCTCGTGACACGTGGCACAAAGGGCTATCAGATTCTCGGCTGTGTCATCGCCCAGTAAGCTCCGCGGCTGAATGTGATGTACTTGAAGACTCTCCGTTCGCCCACAGATTTGGCAACGCCAACCATCCCGCTCTAGAACCTTGCGGCACAGCTGACCGTAAGCTTCCGGATCAAGCATTAAGCGTGGCCGTTTCGTGCGAATCCGCGTCAACGGGCTACCTGAACGCTTTCAAGTAATTGCTTCCTCTGCGGCATCGGAAGACCGAGGACCAGCCGAATGAGGGAGGGCAGCAGACCATCTTGGTTACCGGTCGCTAGTGTCGCACCGCCAAGGAAATCTGTGCAGATCATCTCCAGACAGTAGCATTGGGATTTGTCGCCTAACATCAGCTCCGCTAGTGAAATGACCTCGAGATCAGATTGAAGAAAATGTTTCACGGCACTCTTTCGTAAGCGTCAAGACCGTCCGGGCGGGACACGCGACCGGTTGGTGAAGCTGCGCACACGCTGACGAACAAGGTGAACGACCCGCTGTGGGGCCCCGCAGCATCGAGGACAGACGTCATAAGATTCGTAGGGCGTAAAAGTGTTTCAGGTTACTTCTACCAAGACTTCTCGACCTTTTACGATGTGTATTTTCCTGATCACCCTCCCAAGTGGAGATTGGCATGATTGCGGAGCATTTTCTGGTTTCAGCTTCAAAGCGCGCGGTTAGGTGGTGGACGTCTGAATCGTCAGCCCTCGCCCTGCGCGCAAAACAGATGACAGCTGCCGTGCTTCCGGAGTCTCTTCTGATTGCTATCAAGAAGCGCTATTACACAATGCTTCTCCGGACGTCACGACTCGATTCAGTAGAAGGAGACACGGATGCGCTCCCTCACATCGTGAAACGGGGCGATTTCGTGATTGATATCGGCGCGTTTGTTGGGTTCTATACGAAATCGCTATCCTCTCTCGTTGGACCCTGCGGTAAAGTCTGGAGCACTGAGCCAGTCCCTCAAACCTTCCAAATTCTTTCATATACGACCCACAAGCTGCGTCTGAAGAATGTCGAGCTGTTCAACTGTGCCATTAGCGATTCAGAGGGGCTAGTCACAATGGAGGTTCCTCGCTACCGCGGAGGCGGAGAAACATGGTACGATGCTCGGATTGTCCGTGGGCGAAAGAGCACTCAACACACGGTCTTTAACGCATCGGCAAGAACTCTTGACTCGCTCACCGGTGGCGTAAATCGCTCCGTTACCTTTATTAAATGTGATGCCGAATTCCACGAGCTGTTCTGTGTGCGCGGAGCCTTAAAAACGATTCGTCGTTGGAAACCCGCGCTGCTGATCGAGATGCTGGAGAGTCCTGATCATGGTGCCGACCAGCGGAAGCTTGTAGAGCTTCTCCCCGATCTCGGCTATATGCCTTACTGGTTTGATGGCAGTCCCTTTCATCTGCGGCAGTCCGGACAAAACAGCCAAAACTACTTTTTCTTTTCGAACGATCATCGCACGATCCTGGAAAACAGCCATCGTCTGGCAGCTTATTCCGGATAGAAAAAGTTGAATGCTATCGTGTTTAGCCAATATCTCAACGATGCCACTCTAATTTTCTAGGTCTTGATGGCAAGTGATGAAGTTACGAACCAACCGCTGATACGTGCTCGGATGCAATCGCAGGATTCGTGGAAGCATGCCACCCTCCTGGAGAGAGTATGGCATGTTGGAGGATTTATGTCCCTTTAATTATGCGCGTATGTATAGCTCGTTGGGCAAAGCACAAGAAAGATCAGCAGAAGAGAGAATAAGCTACAAACGGAAACGGTTTTCGTCAAGGCGCCGGATTTCCACTGCTAGGACAGCTATTATAAGAATCATGCTCACGTTCGCGTTAGAACTCCGACAAGATCGAGCGGCAATAATTCCGTTGAGATTTGCCACTCAAGCCTACTTGAATGGCGCGAGCGAGATGAGATCACGCTGGCAATGCCATAGAGATTATGTTAGTGAGTCAAGCATAGAGTGAAATCGGTGCGAAGCATTCTTATTTGCCACCATGACGAGCCACTGAACAGATTCGGCCTCGCACGATGGCTTGCGTCCTTTACCGAGTTAACCGCTATAGTCGTTGTGCACGAGCCGCCAGCTCGTCTCTTGCGACGCGTCCGTCGCGAGATCCGGCGAGTGGGGATGCTGCGGTTCTTCGACGTCCTTGCCTTCCGCATATACTACAGGTTAGCGCTTGCCGGGTCTGACGGCGCTTGGACAAACGCAATGCTGAAGGAACTGCTCCTGCGATATGCCGACATACCCATAACGTGCCGCGTCCTTGACACCTCCAGTCCAAATAGTGCCGAGGTTTTGAGGCTGCTGCAGGAGGTTCAGCCGGACCTCGTTCTGGCGCGATGCAAGAACATACTGCGGGAAGAGGTGTTCAGAATTGCGTTGAGCGGTACGTTTGTTATGCACCCAGGTGTGTGCCCAGAATACCGTAATGCGCACGGCTGCTTCTGGGCGCTCGTGCGCAGGGACCTGAAAAAGGTAGGGATGACGCTCCTGCGGGTTGATGCCGGCGTAGACACCGGCCCCGTGTACGGCTACTATTCCTGCTCTTTTGACGAGTTGCAGGAGTCACACGTCGTGATTCAGAATCGAGTTGTGTTCGACAACCTGGACTCGTTACGTGCCAAATTTGAAGAGATTATGAGAGGGAGGGCCCCGACGATCGAAGTGTCGGATCGAAGGTCGCAGGCCTGGGGCCAGCCTTGGCTCACAAGCTACGTGCGTTGGAAGCGCGCGGCCCGCCGGATGGTTTGAGCGAATATGCGTGCAGTTACACTCCTATTTCATGATGTGGTGCCGGCAGGCCGCTGGGAATTGAGCGGCTTCCGAGGTGCGGACGCGGACCTGTACAAATTGGATTGCGCCAAGTTCCGTCAACACTTTATGGCGATCTCCCAGAGCCTCCGCAGCCAACCGACCACTGGACCTGAGGTGCTCGTCGGGCCGTCAGATGACCACCCAGTCCTGCTGACGTTTGACGACGGCGGCGTGAGCGCGTTGCTATACGTTGCGGACATACTCGACGAGTTTGGGTGGAAGGCGCACTTCCTGATTACGGTCGTCACACCCGACACGCATGGCTCATTGTTCGAAGGCGGAACTAAATATCGAATGGAAACGAAGCGTGCTCTCGTTGACCGAAATCCTCGGCGAACCGATACAAGTGGCCTCTGTGCCCGGTGGGTACTATTCGCGCCCTGTTGCCTTCGCTGCGGCAACGGCTGGCATCAAACTGCTGTTCAACTCGGAGCCAGTGACCAGGTCGCACGCCGTTGATGGTTGCTTGGTCCTAGGGCGCTTCATCGCGAAACAGTGCACTCCCCCAAGCTGGTCGGGGGCCATAGTTGCAGGCCACCGGCGGCCGCGGATCCGGGAGTACTTTTTCTGGAACGGCAAGAAAGTGGCCAAGGCGCTCTTAGGAAAGATGTGGTTACGAGCAAGAGTCTTTCTCTTGGCGCGCCGTGCACAAACTACCTCGCAGTGGCCTGGAGCAGATTCGCGCTAGTGACTTGTGCAGTCGACCGTTGCCGGCTTGCTGGTTAGATCACTACCAACCACGACTGTAAGCATTATCCCGGATACGAATATTGCTTTAAGCGTGAACCAAAGCGGATTCGAAAAGAAGTGGAAGAGATCGTTAGTGGCGGGGGAAAAAGGGGCCAGATCCCTCCACTCGGGGCGGCCACGCTGCCGAGTGGATCGCGCCTCAGCCGTGCCTCAGAGAATCCATCTCAGGATCTTGGCTTCGCCGGTGAGCTTTCTGGTGACAAAGGAGACAAAGAGCGATCAGATTCTCGGCCCTGTCATGGCCGAGGCGGCTCCGCCGCTGGATATGATGGACTTGAAGACTCTCCGTTCCCCCACAGATTTGGCAACGCCAACCATCGCGCTTTAGAACCTTGCGGCACAGCTGGCCGTAAGTTTCAGGATCAAGCATTAAGCGTGGCCGTTTCGTGCGCATCCGCGTCAAGGGGCTATCTGAACGCTTTCAAATAATTGCTTCCGCTGCGGCATCGGAAGCACCCAGGACCAGCCGAATCAGGGAGGGCAGCAGACCATTCTTGGTTACCGGTCTCCAGTGTCGCACCCGCCAGGAAATCCGCACAGATCATCTCCAAGCAATAGCCTCTGGATTTATCACTTCCCAGCATTAGGGCCGCTGTCTCCAGCGCCTGTTCGATCACCGGCAGTTGACTCTTGTACACCTTGAAATAGACGATCTCCCACGGCTCGGTCTCCCGCCCCGTCAGGTGTTTCTCCACCTCTCTTTTGAACTCTTCCTTCGGGAGCTCCCTAGCTTTGTGCAACCAGGTTGCACAGTCAAACTGTTCCCGATCTCTGCGGGCCACCTTCACCAGTTCCGTCGCTTTGCTCCATCCCACCAGCTTTAGATCGGGCTTGGGGATCTTTGGTAGATGTTCGTGAATGGCCATCAGGTAGTAAGCCTTACGCCTTGATTCCGGGAACTTCCTTTCCAGGTATTCATCAAACGACCTCAGGTTATCCAGCCGCCAATATTGCCCTGCCCGCACTTCACAGAGGTAACGGCCCAGTTCCACGAATTGCGTGTCGCGCTCCCGGTCTGAGCTCTTCTCCCAGCCCAGGATCTCATCGATTTTCGACAGCACGAGTGAGGCTCGTTTGGAGTTGAGCTTTGGCGGCACGAGAGGCCTCTTAATCCACAAGGTCGTTAAGCCAATCAAAGTCGCTGGCTCCAGGACGGCGAATGAGCTTTGATTCAATGAGCTGCTGGTTACCAAGACAGAGCCCGAGATGTGGGCAGCTGATGCAGCCGTTCTGCGGGAACCGGATGCCGCTGTGCGGCAGGAACTCGCCACTTTCGATATGGCTGGCCGTCGCCTCGACCATACGGCCAAACTCTTCCCTCTGTTGGTCGGTGATGGTGGTCTTGAGGTATTGAACCTCGCAGAAACGCTTCCTAACAAACGCGACCAAGGCCACCTCCGAGATTCCGCTGATCCAGGAGTAACAGACGAGCTGAGGATCAAGAGCCAGCAGGCCTTTAGGTTCTTCTGGATAGCGAGAGGTCGTGGTCTTCCATTCCAATAAGCAACGATTGCCATCCAGTCTGCCAATGCCGTCAATATAGGCGACGAAATCGCTTCCGTTTGGAAGCGAACGCACTAGCTTGGTCTGCATGTTGCGGCTGGGTCGGCTGATCTCGATGCGATCGTCCTGTGCCAGCCTCTCCGGTAGCTGAACGCCTTGGCGAAACATGCGTTCCCAACTGTCTCCATGTCTTGAGTGAAGAAAAGAAACAACAAGTCATCGCACTGGGGAAGCTCGGATGGCCCTTGCGGCGCATTGAGCAAGCCACTGGTGTCCGTCGAGAAACAGCGAGCGCTTACCTGAAGGCAGCCGGGATCGCGGTGCGACCGCCAGGTTCGTGGGGACGGCGAGGGCCGGCAAAACCGGCCAACGAGGTGACCACCGACCCGGGTGCGTCACCTTCCGGAAACCAAGGACCACCTGCGGACCGTCCCGACCGGTCCGCCAGTTCATGTGAACCGTATCGCGAGCTAATCGAGCAGGGACTGGGTCGTGGCCGGAATGCCATGGCCATCTGGCAGGACCTAGTTTCGGATCACGGCTTTGCGGGCGGCTATCAGGCGGTGAAGCGTTTTGTTCGCAAGCTTCGGGGATCGGAGCTGCCAGCCGCGGCGGGCATCATCCTCACCGCCGCGGGAGAAGAAGCGCAGGTCGACTACGGCAGTGGCCCGATGGTACGCGACCCGCAGAGCGGCAAGTACCGAGCGCACGCATCTGGGCCGAGCTCCATGAGAAAGCTTTTCGCCGACTCGGAGGGTGTCCCCGGGTCGTGGTTCTCGACAATCTGAAAGAGGGAGTGGCGGCTCCCGATATCTACGATCCCACCCTCAATCCCCTGTTTCGGGATGTGCTCGCGCACTACGGCGTGGTGGCGCTGCCTTGCCGGATCAAAGATCCCGATCGCAAAGGGAAAGTGGAGTCCAGCATCGGACACACGCAGAAAACACCGCTCAAAGGGCTGCGCTTCGAGAGCCTGGAAGAAGCACAGACTTATCTGGATCGCTGGGAACAGCGGTGGGCCGATACGCGCATCCATGGCACGACAAAACGGCAGGTCGGGGCCATGTTCGCCGAAGAAAAACCGCACTTACTCCCACTGCCCATCGAACCCTTCCGGTATTACCAATACGGAGAGCGCGTCGTCCATCTGGACGGTTGCGTGGAGGTCGAGGCCGCCTATTACAGCTTGCCACCAGGATGGATCGGGCGACCGGTGAAGGTGCAATGGGATGCGCTGCACGTGCGTATCCTGCATCCGAACACGAACCAACTTCTTCGCGAGCACCTCCGCCGGAAACGCGGCGGGTATCGCATCAAGGAAGAAGATCACCCGAAGAAAATGCCGCTGAGCACGGCTCAGCTCTTGCGGCGTGCCGGCCACGCCGGAACCCAGATCGGCAAACTCTGCGAGTTCATCTATCACCAGCAGGGACAGACTGGCATCCGTCGCATCCTGGGGATCCTCTCCCTGGCGAAGAAATACGGTACGGCAGCGGTCGAAGATGCCTGCACGACCGCTCTCGACATCGGCGTGCATGAATACCGCTTCGTTCGCCGTTATCTCGAGCGCCGCCCGCAACTGTTTCTACGACAAATCGATCCCCTGATTCGTGAACTCACCGAGTATCGCGATCTCATCAATCTCAAAATCAAGGAGCAACCGGAATGAATCTGATCGAGTTAAATCGCGCCTTACGACAACTGCGTCTCGGCGGCATCGCTGCCGTGCTCGAGACGCGTCTGCACCAAGCGCAAGCGGAACCGATGGCGCCCATCGATTTCCTCTCCTGTCTGGTGTCCGACGAACTGACTCGTCGCGGCGAGCGGCTGCTGGAACGACGACGGAAGCAAGCGCAATTTCGCGACCCGCAGAAAACGCTCGATAACTTCGATTTCAACTTCAACAAGAAAATGAATCGGAGCCTGGTCTTCGACCTGGCCACGGCCACGTTCGTTGCCCGCCATGAGGACGCTCTGTTTTTAGGTCCGCCCGGCACCGGGAAAAGTCACTTGGCCCAGGCCATCGGACAGGCGGTCATCGGGCAGGGCTATCGTGTGATTTACCGCGAGGCCCACATCTTGCTCGAGGAAATCTCCGAAGCGGCTCTCGACGGAAAACGAAAAGAGCACATGGAACTGCTGGCCACCGTGCCCCTGCTCATCATCGATGACTTGGGCATGCGCAAGTTAGCGCCCACAGCAGCAGAGGAGCTGCTGGAGATCGTCATGCGCCGTTACGAACGTGCCAGCACGCTGCTAACCTCCAACCGCCCTGTGGAAGATTGGGGCAAACTGCTGGGCGACAGTGCGGCCGTCACCGCCATGCTCGACCGCCTTCTCCACCATGGCCACATCCTCAAGTACGGGCCGCGGAGCTGGAGGACAAAAACAGACTTGCCCGATCAGGTGAAAACGGGATAAAAGAACCAGGTTCCGGGCCATCTCCGTTGGCCGGTTTTGCCCTGACCACCGTTGGCCGGTTTTGAAGTGACCACTGAGGGCGCCGCACTACTGTCTTCCCTGCGGAAGTAAGCACCGAGAGCCTGCTCGAAGCAACGGCCGAACAGGAGGGTTGCCCGACTATCCTTCTCTTTCCAGCCATCGAGATACCGATAGCGATAGCTTCTCGGGCAGCGCAGGTACTGAGCGATTTGGGTATAGCTATAGGTCATGGCTAACTTCCTGGTTCGTTGAAGGGGCAAACTCTTCCCAATCATCAGCAGGAGCGAATCCGTCGAAATTGAGGAAGCAATGCCCGTTCAGTACGGTGTGTGAGACGCGGACGATGCCCTGCAGGCCAAGCAGGGCTTTTTCATCCAGTTCATCTCGGCCTAGCAGATCGTTGTTATAAGCGAAATCTCGAAGGAACCAACTCAGCCGCCAGAGTGCTTTGGGTGTGCAGTAGATCCGGCCAGCCAGTGAATGGCCACGGTGCTGTTTAGGCTCGAGAACCGCGAAGCGCAGGAGGTAAAAAGGTCTCGTTGGATGCCAGCGATAGAAGGCTCGATCCACACGGACGAGGAAGACACCTTCAAGTTCATCGGAGCCATTTCCGCTTTCGCGATGCAGGCCGGGAATGTGGCGTGTCATGAGCTGACCTCGTGCGGTGCGCCATAGCTGTTGAGCTTGCAGAGAAGGGCTGGACGGTCTTTCGTCGCCCAGTCAGTCAGGTTCGTAATGAAGTTTTCGATCTGTTCTCGAGAGGCATCTCGCAAGTTAGGGGTACCGCAGAAATCGGCGGCATAAGCTTTGACCAGATTGGCATCGAGTTGATGCTGGCGGATCAAGAGGCAAAGGCGATCGCGGAGTCGGGTGTGACCGTTCTGATGACCAGCGTTGATTGCGGAGGCAGTGGGTCTCTGCGGATCGGATGGACCATAGGGCTTCGGTTCCCAGCCGAGTTCCTCGACCGAACAGAGGCCGATACCGTAAGCTTTCCGAAGAGCGCGATTGACGGCTCGGGTTTCAGCCATGCGCATTTCGGCACCCCGAACGAGAGGAGAAACATTAGAAGGATCAGCATCACCATAACCCGTGAATCCACGGGAACGTGGCGATTTGTAGACTGTAGCCCTAAAAACCCAGCGGCTCTCTGACGCTTCGGAAACTTTGTGCTGCAAGGTCGTGTGAATACCGCAGCACCGGTTCTCGCAAGCGATGCGTAGAAGACCTCGATGCGTTATGTACCATGCGCCATTTAAAAAGATGAGGTCACCAGCCTCGACCCCGAGCAAGTAGTCCTGTGTTAGAGTTTTCAGGGTCTGTCTCGTCGCACGTGAGAGATGACCCCATCTCGCCTGTGCCGCTGAAAGACTCCGGCGAAATACACGGTCTGTTGACTTGGAAGGCTTCATAATGTGGCGCTCCCGGCTCTCGTTCCACTCAGTAGGTCACGAAAGAGCGTTTTGGGGCCCGAGGCCTATATCCATATAGAGCTATAGTATCTATATACGGATTACTTTGTCAAGAACAACTACAGTTCGGAAATCTGACTCGGTCGACTGGAAGGCAGTAGGCCGGCGGATTCGAGAACTACGAGGTATAGATTTAACTCAACGCGAATTCGGCGCCCGAATCGGAGTGAGTCAGAATTATTTGTCAACGATGGAACATGGCAAGGTTCAAGTGGGAGCAGAGATTCTCTTGAAAATTGGCAGAGAATTCGGCCGATCAATAGAGTGGCTCCTTACCGGAAAAGAGTAGAAGGCACGAAGCCTCACCGATCTCTCGGGTAAAAACAAGGCTCTGCGGAGCAGCGTCGCGAAATCGCCCGCAAGGCTGTTCTAGCTCGTTGGGCAAAGCACAGGAAAGATCAGCAGAAGCCAGAATAGACTACGAAATCGCAAAGACCTCTAATCACAGCACCGTTGCGATTCCGTCGCACCTTCCTTAAGTCTCAGGTAGCAGGTTAATGAGAAGAGATAGAAGGAAAATTACAAAACGAACTCGGATACTTTTCGGCCGCCCCTTCCAATCAGGGCAACTCCACGTCGCAAGTGCGAACCTTCGTCGACGACAAGTTGCTGCGCTCACTCTCGAACCGGTCCAACAGTCCAAGAGTCATGGCCAGTATGAGGGCGAGCAAAGGATCAGTGATCTCGGCCACCCTGCCCGGAAGGTGAATTTGAATCACCTCGATTGCGCCGAGCAACACCGCCACGGCAACAGCGGCATGGATTAGCCGCCAGCCGGCCGCGCGCAACAGCCAGACGGCCGATCCATACCAAAAGCACTTCTGAAGAAGGGTCAGTAGGCCAAAATCCCACTCAGCTCGAAGAAATCCACCGAACGGCACCCAAGAAAATGGATTTGCAATACGGCTCCAATGATACGGAACGAGTCCGCGCACGATCAGCAACGAGACGATCAGGCCGCCCACAACCGCCGTGCGCCTTCGATCTCCGCTTAAGAAGTACCAGCAGATGCATGCGAGCACTGCACCGGCGAGCTCGGACCAGGTGACGATCCTACCGGCCACTAGGAGCTTGGCCGCCAACACCAGCAGCAGCAGCGGCGGCGGGAGCAATCGGCGGGTGCGATTTGCGCCGAGCACATTTTCTAGCAGTTGGGCCACGACCAACCACTCGACGAAATAGCTGAATGTCTCGAGCGGAGAGATCGACACGGCCACGAAGAGGTAACGAAATTTGTCGTCCAGCCTGGTGCGGCTGAGTACCGTGAAGAGAGGAAATCCTTGGTATGCAAGCCAGGTATAGAAGAGCAGCACTGCGCCGGACGGATACAGAACCTTGGCACTTTCCGTTCGGGCGAAGAAGCGCTTTAACCATTGCTGATGGACGTAGCCAAGTGCTACACCCAGCACCGTGCCACTCACATTGCAGAGCACGTCAAAAGCGTTGCATTCGCGTGCATCGTCGAATAATTGAGCCGTCTCGATGCTGCTCGACAATGCCAATGCGAGCAACACCGTCACAGTCACAGCAAATGGCGTATGAAACTTCTGGCGGAGTGCGAGCAAGCCAAAGACGCCAACCGGAATGTAGATCACTACGTTGACCGCGATATCGCGGAACAGGAATCGGTCAATGTGGTCCGGCCAAGAATGAATCAGAACCCAGAGTGGGCTCGCGGCTAGTTGTGTGGAGTGGAAATCCCAGGGATACAGGGATCCGTACACGATTAGCACAATCACGATTATGAGAATGCGATACAAGTTAGACCTGACTCGCTCCGCATGGGAACCAGCAGCGGTTGTTCGATTGCCGGTGACATCATAATACGCAGCTGCAAACTCCTCTGCACTTCGAGTTTGCTTGTGACCTCCGCCCGGCCGCTTTGAACGCGTCAGAGAGTTCCGTTCGGTGTCTTGTCGTTGCCGGAGCTTCTTGGTGGCACATTACACAAAGAGCTACCGGATTCTCGACCGCGTCATCGCCCAAGCGGCTCCGCGGCTAAATGTGATGGATCTGCAGACTTTCCATTCGCCCACGGGCTTGGCACGACCGGCCGTCTCGCTCTAGGACCCCACGGCAGAGTTGGCGATAGGCTTCCGAGTCAGCTAAATCGCGGACGTTTGGCGTAGACCCAAAGCGCCACCTGGCCGCCTTTGAGGAGCTGCTTCCTCTGCGGAGGCGGCTGGCACGCCCAAGTCGTTGAAAACCCGGGTGTGTATAGCTCATCGCGCTAGAACCGGAGTAAGTGTAAAAGAATCTATAGACTCGTCGCGAGGCAGGGATCTGCCGACAGAACACCGAGGGCCAAGTAACCATCTATCGCTTCATGAGGTTGTGTTCTTGAGCATCGGTTTCAAACACTTGGAACTCTAATTGCGACATTGATCCGGGATTGATCGTGCCGACGCCTTGGTGTGGTCATAGGTTCTGGGAGATTTCGCACATGAACAAAAGCGGATTCACCGCGGTCGATGGGAGCAAAGATTGCCTTAGTCGCGGGCTAATCTTTCTGGCGTTCTTTGCGATGATCTTCGAATGCAGCGCGACCTACGCGAGCAGCTTTGTTATCGTCCCAACCTACGACAGCACAATCACCAGCGATTCCAACGCCGCTACCATTGAGGCGACAATCAACTCGACGATTGGAGTCTACGAAGCAACCTTCACCGATCCGATCACTGTCAATATCACGTTCCAGGAGATGAACAGCGGGCTCGGGCAAAGCTCGACGTTCTTCGATACCATATTGTACTCTTCGTACCTCACGGCACTCACGGCCGATAAGAAAAGCAGCAACGACGCAATCGCCCTCGCTCATCTCGGGGCAGGCCCGAACAACCCTGTAAATAACAATCCGAACATAAACGTCAAGCTCCCCAACCTCAGGGCTGTAGGAATCATGGAGAGTCCGCTCCTAGGACAACCCGACGGCACGATCGGGTTAAATACGTCAATTATGAATCTTTCGCGCGCGGGTCAACAGAACCCCAGCAAATACGATCTCATGGCGGTGGTCTCGCATGAAATTAACGAGGTCCTCGGCCTCGGCTCGGCCCTCCCCAACCCTCCATCGCGGACCATATTCCCGGAGGATCTCTTCCGCTATGCCTCAAACGGCGCCCGAACGTTTACTACCAGCGGTGACAACGCCTACTTTTCCATCGATGGCACCAACGACTTGGCCCGATTCAACCAAGACAGCGGCGGCGACTACGGCGATTGGTGGTCCACAGGTGCCCACACGCCTCAAGTCCAGGACGCGTTCGGCACTGCCGGTGCGCAACCGAACCTGGGGGTTGAGGTGACGGCCCTCGATGTCATCGGTTATGATGTCGCGCCGGAGCCCGGGACGGTGATCCTCCTTGGCACGGGGCTTGTGATCGCCGGGTTACGGCGACGGAGAGGCCGGCAGGCACGCTAGGCTCTTCCGCAACCGACAGGGGCGCCATCCTCCCTAGAATCCAAGGCAAGTCATATTGTGCCCATCGCCCGAGGAACTAGAGAGGCCAGATCTATATGGGCCTGCAGCAATTCTAGAGAACGTTAGACATTCTAGATCACGTAAGCCCTACGCTACGTGGTAGGCGCCCACGTTTTTTCTAACACACTTGTTTTCAGTTCCTTGGAAGAGATCTCGGGTACCTTTCAAGATGCCCTTCGGCCCCGTGCTTGCTAGAAATGCACTCAGTGCGTGGTCTGCTTAAACGCGGGCCGGTGCACGGGACTACTTTTTCATGAGCACGATGGCGCAAACAGCGGCGAGAGCAGATCGGCTGGAACTATCTCTTCCCAAGGGTTTAGTGATAGCTGGTTTGGTCGCCGGGCTATACGGACCAGTGCTGATCCGGATGATCGTGCAATGGTGGCAAGACCCAGACTACAGCCACGGGTTCGTCGTACCTCTGTTCGTTGGTTACGTACTCTATCAGCAGAGGCACCAGCTGCGGCAGGTTGCGCTTGAGCCGAGCAACCTGGGCCTGCCTGTGATGGTTGGGGCAATCGGACTTTTGCTCGCCGGGTCACTTGGCGCGGAATTGTTCGTGGCTCGTTTCTCGTTTCTCTTTTTGTTGGGTGGAATGCTTCTCTTTTTCGCGGGTTGGAAGATGCTGTGCGCCGTGGCGTTTCCGCTGGCTTTTCTCGCGCTGATGATTCCGCTGCCGGCGATCATCTACAACCAGGTAACATTCCCACTCCAGCTCTGGGCGTCGCGACTTTCTTCGAGCTGCTTAGAGTTACTTGGAGTGCCTGTCTTGCGGGAAGGAAACGTTCTCGTCCTTCCGAACTACTCCCTTGAAGTCGTGGAAGCATGCAGTGGCATCCGCTCGCTCATGTCCCTGATCGCGTTGGCTGTCGCGTATGGTTACTTTGCTGAGAAGCGCCATTGGGTACGAATCACCTTGGTCGTGCTGATGCTGCCCATCGCTGTCGCGAGCAACGCGATGCGCGTGGTGGGCGCTGGCGTGCTCACGTACTGGTTTGGGCCACACGCAGCGGAAGGTTTTTTCCATTTGTTTCAGGGCTGGCTGATTTTTGTGTCCGCTGTGGCGTGCATGCTGCTCGTGCACTGGTTGCTGTCCCACTTAACCCCACTGAGGAGGAAGGTGATCGCGTAGTCATATGTGTGGGGTTCGATTCCTAATCACCGTAGGCACTCTGGTGGCCGGCATTGTGCTTCTTCACAGCGTGAGCCATGGAGAACCCGTGCCGTTGCGTCAACCGCTGGGGCAGCTCCCGCTGCTTATGGATGGTTGGCTGGGCCACGATGACCCAATGGAGGGGCAGATCGTAAGTGCGCTGGGCGTTAGCGACTACGTGAACCGCTCCTATGTGAACCTTGGGGGAGAGCGAGTCAATCTGTACGTCGGTTATTACCAAAGCCAGCGCTCTGGCGAAACCATTCACTCGCCCAAGAACTGTCTGCCCGGGGCTGGTTGGGAGGCCGTGCGCGCGGGTCATCTGGTGATCCCCATGACCGCTATGCCAGCGATTGCTGTGAATGAGTATTTGGTGGAGAAGGGGCTTACGCAGTACTTGGTTCTCTACTGGTATCAAGCTCACGGACGGGTGATCGCAAGCGAGTACAGCGGAAAGGCATGGCTCGTGTTTGATGCAATTACTCGAAACAGGACGGATGAGGCCCTTGTGCGAGTATTGACTTCAACAAGAGACGGGGAGGATCAAGCCAGGGCTCGCGCCGCGCAGTTCGTGCAAGGGCTTTATCCACGCTTGAGTAGCTTCATTCCGGATTGAGCCAGACCATCGGGTCAGGGAGGAAAACATGTTCGTCGGAAGTGGACGATTGAAAGTAGCCGCAGCATTGCTGGTTTTCTCACTGGCCGCCATGCTGGGTGGTTGTTCACTTGACCCGCAGAAGGGGAAGGTGAAATACCTCGAGAGCGGGAAGCGTTATCTGAAGGCGGGCAAGTACCAGGAAGCCAGCATTCAATTTCGGAACGCCCTCAAGCTGGATCCGCGTTTCGCAGAAGCCTATTACCAACTGGCCCAAGCCGATTTGTCGCTCAAGCAGTGGAATGGTGCCGTTGCCGCGCTTCGTCAGACGATCGACCTAGATCCGCAACGAGTGGATGCCCGCGTCGATATGGGACGCCTCTACCTTGCATCCAAGGACTACCAAAAGGCTGATGATGAAGCCTCCTTTATCCTGGAGCGTGAACCTGACAACGCATCGGCCTACCAATTACGCGGCGCGGCGATGCTGGCTCGTCAGGAGCCAGAGAAGGCATTGCAGGCGTACATCAAACTCACCCAGTTGCTGCCGCAGGACCCCATGCCTTATACCGACTTGGCACTTGTGGAGTCCAATCTAAAGCGCTTCCCAGAAGCAGAACAGCATTTGCGGAAAGCAATCGAAGTGGCCCCTCTTGCGGTCCCAAGCTACATCAACTTGGCAAATTTCTACCGCCTGCGGCAGCAACTCCCCGAAGCCGAGCAAGTTCTGAAAGACGGAGTAGACCGCATTCCCGACGCAGCCCCCCTTTACATCAACTGGGCGGATCTACTCTACGCGCAACAAAAAACGGAGGCTGTTACGGGGGTTCTCGACAAACTGCGAAGCCGGCAGCGGAATTCGGCGGAGGTCGCAATCGCTATCGGTGACTTCTATTTCCAGAGGGGGCAAACCGAGCCAGCCTTGACCGAATACCGACGCGGGTTGGAAGCGGCTCCGAAGAATGCGGAGATCCAGAAGCGCATGGTGGAGCTGTTTCTGATCACCGGACGCTATGACGAAGCAGCCAAGTTGAATGACGGGGTATTGCGTCAAGGGCCGAAGGATCTCGCTGCCCACATCGCTCGCGGCCGCATTTTGCTAGGGCAAGGCAAGCGTGATGAAGCCATTTCTGAGCTGCGTCAGCAGGCGACTGAGGCGCCTGACTCGCCTCAGGCCCACTATTATCTGGCCCTTGCTCATTGGCAGAACGGCAATACTGCTCAAGCCAAGAGTGAATTACAAGAAGCCTTGCGCGTCGCTCCGACCATGATTCTAGCGTTGAACAGCTTGGCTGAACTGAATTTGTCGCTCGGAGATCTTACTGTGGCGCAGGAATATGTTCAGCGCAGCGTGCAGCAAAACCAGGCGAACCCCGCGAGTCGACTTCTGTCGGGCAGGGTTCTGGCCCAAGGGGCTCAATGGAAGGCTGCCGAAGAGCAGTTCCGCATTGCCCAACGGCTGTCACCTGGCGACCCGGCTCCGCATGTGAACATGGGTGTGACCTACGCCCGCCAGCGGCAATGGCCCAAGGCGGAAGAGGAGCTCGAAACAGCCCTGCGTTTGGCCCCTCGATCTGCTGAGGCACTGGCCCAGCTTGCGGGTCTCTCGCTGGCGAGAAACGAGCGACCAAAGGCCGTCGCGCGCGTTCAGCAGTATTTGACGACCTACCCGGAAGACGCGCTTGGCCACCTCATCTTGGGAGGAACCCAGTTCAGTGGGAAAGAATACGACGCTGCCCAGTCGGAATTCGAGCGGGCCATAGAACTGAACCCGAGTCTAACACAAGCCCACCTCCAATTGGCGCGGGTATATCACGCAAAGGGACTAACCCAGGCCGCCATCGCCCAATATGAAGCGGCGCTATCGGTTCAACCGCGGTCTGCGAATCTAATCACGGTAATTGCCTCTCTTTATGAGGCGATAGGAAATTTGGATGCCGCGCGAAAGTACTACGAACAAGCGCTGGCCATTGATCCGAGCAGTGCGGTCGCGGCGAACAACCTCTCTTTTCTCTATGTCAAGCAAGGTGGCAATCTTGACGTGGCTTTGGGTTTGGCCCAGAAAGCCAAGCAGCTCATGCCGGAAATCAACACCATAACCGATACGCTGGGCTGGGTGCTGTACAAGAAGGGAGATTACGCCGGCGCGCTGCCTTTGTTGCAGGAATGCGTCGAGAAAGAACCCAACTCGCCTGCGTACCGCTACCACTTGGGCATGGTCCTTGCGGCGGTTGGGCAAAAGGAGAAAGCAAAGGACGAATTGGAGTCTGCCTTGCGCATGCGTTTGGTGGGTGAGGACGCAGAACAGGCCAAGCAGGTGATTGCGCGCAATTAACTTCAGATCAGAGGTCCACCGCCTCACACGACGGCTCTGACAGGTTTGTTGTAGAGAGTGTATACGAACCTATAGATCGTAAGGCTGATTCCGAGAGGACCGCAATGAGATCTTCTTTATCTCCTTTAGTCTCAGTTCGATTTAGCCATCACCGAATCTCGGCCGAGTGGCATGTCAATTGCAACTTGCTAGCGAGACGAGGGGCGGGTCGAAGCGGCCCTAAGAGGTAGGGACTGTTTGCAGAGATTGAGTCCGAGCTTGGATCGCTCGCGGTACTTTAAGGAGAAAATGACATGAGATTGCGGAACTTTGCGTTGGCTGTTAGTTTGTTGCAGGTGTGTTTCATGTTAGCAGTTCGGTCTGCTAAGGCGGACACTATCACAATTGTTGACACCACCGACACCACCACGGTAACGTTGACGGGAGGCAACGACACGTTCTTGGGGGGCGGCACCGTTTTCACTTGCGCTGAAACCGCCCCTTGCATAATTGACATACGTAGAGCGGGGGCTACACAAGTAAGAACATCTCTTAACTTCTTATTAAGTTACACTTTGGCCGAGCCCTCGACCCCAACCCAAGAGAGTGACACTCTCGATACATCTACAGTAGGGGCAGGACCTGAGTTTACCTTTAATTCCGACCGTCCACCTGTGGGTGGGACGGAGGCGACTCTAGGACCTTGTCCTAGCGTCGCTGGCGTCCCCACGTGCAGTGCTACAGAGGCCGCAAACGGAAACCTGGTTCCCGGCTTCATTCTTTGGGAGGACTCCAACGGTATTCCCGTCGGACCTTCTGATACTGTTATCGTCCAGTCGGATATCGAGGCAGGCGGGCAGGTTCCAGAGCCGTCGAGCCTGATTTTGTTGGGTTCTGGTCTTGCCATCGCAGGGGGATTCCTCCGGCGGCGTCGGAGAGTGGTGATGCCTTCGGTCGTTGCGTGAAAGCGTGAAGGCACCGAGAGCGTAACATTTGCTTGGGCCAGCCGCGTGGGTTTTGTGAGGGCTCCTTGCGACGTAGGCTATTGCGGGGTGACCGACTACTTCAACCAGAACTGGGAGGAGCGGTCTCAATGACCAAAAGTCCAGAAAACTCCTTGCATTACCCGAGAGGCAGCGCTTTTCTCATCGACAGGTTTGACAAAGAGTAGATGAGTCTGCGATCTTGCGGCGCTTTCGCGAGCCCCGCTTAGAAATCAAGAATTGCTCCTCCCTTGAGGATACCCATCCGCACATGTTTTAGCTTTTCGTCCCGCCCGGAGGAAGTCGAGTAATGTCCAGTTTTTCCAGGCCCGCGCCCAGAGGAGCTGGGACTCTGGAAGCTGGCAGCGAAGGCGACTCGGTCGCCCGTGCGGCGAGGGGCGCAAGGAACAACGCCCCTGCCGACATAGGAAGGGCCGCACGGGGCGGCGCGTAGTCAACCTCGTAGGGAGTTAGTCTAGGTACCCGGCATGATTGTGGTGCACCGATCAGCAGACTTCAAATGCCCGGCATCGACGTAAATGGCACGCTGTCTAGGAACACGAAGCTGGCACCGCTCACGCCGAGGGGACATGCACGGCGGGGAAATCGCCACTTAACAGCAGATCGAGCAACAACTGCGCGTCGCGTCGGTCGTTCTTCTGTCGCCGCCGGGCGAACTGACGGATCGCTTGGGCATCTCCGACGACCAACTGATGGCCGGTCTCTCCTGTGAATCAGACGCTCCAGAGCACTAAGGGAAACACCTGTCCCGATATTACGGTGTTCCGTGGGTTGTCAAGTAAGCGGGTCAATTATATGCAATTGCTGAGATGCGCCGGTTACAGGACTTCTAGGACGGAGACCCATTCCAGTGAGTAAAATCTTCCGTACTTGAAGGCAGACGCTATGCCATTCGACCCCAGCCCAAAGAAGCAAAGCCAGATCCCTGCCCAAGACCTCCGGTCAGAAGAGCGGATTTCAGCGAACGAACCGGTGCAGCTGTCCAGCGTGGATCAGTCGGTCACTGAATCTACTCGCACGCAAGACATCAGTCCTCATGGCGCTCGCGTGATCACCCACCGGATTTGGCGGCCGGGAGGCCGCCTGCTGATCCGCTCTCTCAGAAGCGACTTCTGGGCTGAGGCGCGTGTGGTTTACTGGCGGTCCTTCGCAAGCAGCACATTTGCGATTGGAGTGGAGTTCCTCAAACAGGCAGGTAATTGGCAGACGCAGTATTAGCGGCCGGCCAGGGAGACGAAGAAACTGACGCGCCAGACGGCACTTCCACAATTCGGTTGTGTCCGGATGATGACATAACGACGCCGGCCTCGCGACGGTCCGAGTAGGTGCCCAACATCGCCAACGTTTGCTGGCGAGTGTGCAAGTCACATTATAATTTGCATCTCGGCCTCCTTCGGTCCGAGCGCTGACTCACGCGCCTGTGCATCTCAGTCTAATTCGATTTTCACCAAGCCTTCCAAACCAAGGTCGCGGAGGGCTTGGCGTAATTCCATCTCAACGTGGCGGACATCTTGTGAACGCACCATCAATGAGGCATTCAGACCAAGTATTAGGTCCTGGCCAGACGAACGCAGCTTCGGTAGCAGCTTGGTGCCGAGTTTGTTCCACTGCTCTGGCGGGATAGATCCTCGCAACGAAAGACGAACGAGTCGCAGGAAGGATGTTTGATCTCAGGGGTCGGTGTCTGAGGTCAGGACGCGGTTCACTTGTGCTGGCTAACGGCGCCACAGCGTTCACAGATAAAAGACCGATCCCACTGCGCGTATTGTCGCGGGTAGCTAGAGTGGTTGTGCTTCCAATAGACAAGAAAAAGGACAACAAAAACACCAGCAGAGAGCAAAGAATAGATCGTCAAAGGAACTGAAGAAACAGACGAAGCATTCCTCGTAATGGTATTTACATAAAACACTATCCAACCGACCAATAAGAACACCAAGACCGACCAACCAAAAAGCCTTAGATAGGACCATTTCTTCGGGGGAGTAAGCGCTCTCGAGATCTCCGTCTGCTGTGTCCCTTTCGTTGTCGCTCTGCCCACAACCACATCAGGCCCCTCAGTCCCGACCACGACGCCGCGTACTCGCGTGCGCGTGCTCACGCGCTGAAGTCCCTCTTGGTAAGCCAGAGATACTTTCTTGAGGTCAGTGCTATTGCAATTCGGGCAGTGCAAGTCCATCTTGTCACCCCTTGCTGCCCCATTCCGATATGGGTCTATACCCATTCTGATTACTTCTCTGCGCACGCGGTTGCCCGTATACTCCGCGCTCTTAGACAAGGTCCGCATTACAGCTTTCCTCCTTGGCGACCAGCAACGTGTCGGGACATTTTCTGAGCCATGAAGAGGAGTAGCCGCCGGTCCCCCTCATCCATACGGCTGAGCTGTCGGCGGAGTTGGTTGAAGAGGCGAGCATCTTTGCCGGAGCTGCCCCAGGCAATGTGATCTGCCGTCCGCCGCTTCGGAAGATTTGGGAGCGGCGGCGGCTCCTCGCCGTCGTAGAACAGTTGATAAAGGGGAACTTCGAGCGCCCGCGCCATCTTTTCCAAGGTCTCGATGGCCGGAACCGTGTGGCCGTTTTCAACACGAGAAATGTAGCAACGAAGCAAGCCCGTCCGCTTTTCGATGTCCCCTTGGGAGAGTTTCTTCTCTTCACGTACAGCACGTAAGCGGTCACCGATAATCATCTTGACCCTACTTTCTTGCTCCGACCACTCCACGGAAGATGACTGTAACTCTGCTCGAAACATCTCTCAACAAATTTCGGCTGACCATCAGGCGACGCTTTGGTTCGTCCTCCTCTTCTCGTCGCTTCGAGATTGCCGCGTCCCGGCGTGAAAGACGCCCGCCTCCGGTCTCCACTAGCACGCTTCGCACCACGAAAAACCTGTGTCACTCACGCGTGCGGCTCGTTCCGCCCTGGACGCGCCAATCTCTCCGCTTCTGTCCTCTGTTTCGCGTCCTTGCTCCCTCGGCGCGGGGTGAAGGGAGCAAGGACTCCCCGAAACAGGAGGACAGAAAACATGAAAGTCGAACAAGCAAAGCAGATCGCAAGCAAGGCCATCGAGCAACTCAGTCAGGCCCTCGAAAGGGGCCACAGTGAGACGCTGAGGGAATACCTCGCTGCAATGGCGCGGTTCCATCGCTACAGCTTGCTATGTGTTCCTCAACATAGAAACGAGAATGTGAATAGCTGGACTATGTGAATTCAGCTTCAAGGTCACTCCGGAACGCCCACTCAATTCGACGTATCTGCGTTGCAGCGATTGACATAATCCGGCCACACTTCTCCGGCTCGGCAGCTAGCCGAGAGGAGGAGCGCGATGAATCAGTCCATCACTACCGGTTGTTCCATCCCAGATTTCTGCTCGCAGTATGGAGACTATCTTTTTCGTGTTCGCGGATTGGCGGCTTCCACCCGGAAGCTGCATCGACACGTCGTTTGCAGGTTCCTCACGTTTCGATTTCCAGACGGAAAAATCATCGTGAGCGACCTTCGGTTCAGTGACCTTGTGGATTTCCTGAAAGAGGAGTTCGCACGGCTATCAAGCCGGGAGACTCAGAGAGCTTGGCTGATGATTCTGAGAAGTGTGCTCCGGTATCTCTCAGAAGCCGGACAGATTCCCAAAGGCTGGGAAGGAGCTTTACCCAAAGTCGCCAATCATAGTTATGCACGTCTACCAAAGAATCTCTCGCAGGATCAGGCTAACGCTCTTCGTGCCGCATGCCGCGGGGGAAAACCGAGACACTTTCGCAACCGAGCTCTATTGCTTTTGTTTTTGCGTCTCGGACTACGCGTGCAGGAGGTGGCTGGTCTTACTCCGAGCGACATCGACTGGAAAAATGGCTACCTGAAAGTTCGCTGCACGAAAACGTACAATGATCGCATCCTCCCTCTTCCGCAGGATGTGGGCCGAGGGCTCGTCGCTCATCTACGCAAGTGTCGCAGCCACCCCGAACGAATATTTGAGCCGCTGAGGCCGCCGTTCACGGCAGAACGCAGCTACACCCATGTTCTCAACTCAATTCGCTACGTTTTTGGGCTGGCGGGTATCAATGACCACGGTGCGCATTCTCTTCGCCACACCGCTGCCACAGAGATGGTGAACGCCGGCGCATCTTTCAAGGATGTCGCTGACGTGCTCGGGCATAAGTCCGTCACGACAACATTCATCTACGCCAAGCTCGATATGAAATCATTGATGCGCGTCGCACTGCCCTGGCCCGGAGGTGCGCGATGAACATCACGAATTTGTCGGCATACCTGGAAGAGTTCTTGGCGTTAAAACGTACGATGGCCGAGGCGGAACCGCATTACGATGCGTTCGACCGCAGATCGCTACGCCACAAAGAGAAACTTCTCAGGAACTTCCTTGCTTTCTGGAATCATCATGGCTGTCCCTGGCCGATTCGTGCCGCACATGTTCTCGATTGGCTAGCTGCCGAGAGTCATCCGCAGCATCCATACCGAGGCCAACATCGTTTCTATGTCCTGCGGGCATTCTTACAACAAGTACGCGCTTTCGAACCTGAGACGGAAGTGCCAGACAAAATATTCAAGTTCCGACGGCCTCGACGGACACCCCACATATTCTCTGAGCGCGAAATTGTGCTGTTGATGCGGGCAACGCGGCATCTCCGCCTATTTGAGACTTTTCGTCCGCTGACTCTCCGCACCATGATTGGGCTGTTGGCGAGCACCGGTCTGCGCATTGGGGAAGTCCTCAGACTCAAAAGCGAGGACGCCAAGTTAACAGCCAATCCGCCCTTTCTGTTGATCTATGAAACGAAGTTTGGCAAGTCGCGAAATGTTGCTCTGCATCCAACAACGGCCCACCGCTTGAGAAGATATCTCGTCAAACGAGGAGAAGTTTTAGAGAACCGACTGGCCAAGACCTTCTTCACAAATGTCTCAGGCAAGCCGCTTGGGTACGCCTCAACCCGCTCCACGTTTCGGAGGTTGCTGAAGCATGCCGGTATTCAGTCGGTTCCAGGACAGCGAGCTCCGTCGCTTCATTCGTTTAGGCACACGTTCACGGTAACGAGGCTCACAAGATGGCATCTTGAACGGAGAAATGTCCAGGAGTTGCTACCTCATCTGTCGGTGTACCTCGGCCATGTTGGACCGGAAAACACCTATTGGTACATGACCGCTACACCAGAACTACTCCAAACAGCTGCTGCGCTCTTCGATCGGCAGCAAAGCCAAGGAGCAGCCAACCCATGACCACACCCGCCCTTGTCGGACCATATCTTCAGCTCTTCTTCACGGACCATCTCGTTGCGCAAAGACGCCTCAGTCCGCAGACGATTGCGAGCTATCGTGATACCTTTCGCTTGCTGCTGCAATTTGTGCACCGTGAAGCGCGTATCGAACCAGCATCCCTGTCGATACCGGAACTGCATGCGGACAGAATCCTAGATTTCCTCGACTACGTAGAGAAGGAACGCAATAACACAATTGCCTCGCGCAACTTGCGGCTTACAGCGATACGCTCGTTTTACCGTATGGTTGCCCTCCGCGACCCGGCGAGTGTGGGAATCGTAACGCGCGTACTCGCGATTCCGCTCAAGCGTGCGGACACCAAAGTGCGCTCGTACTTAACGCGCGAAGAAATGGATTCGATCCTTACAGTGTTGGACCGAAACCAATGGTGTGGGCGACGAGACTATGCCTTGCTTCTCACCATGTACAACACGGGCGCTCGTGTCTCAGAAATATCCTTTCTTCACCAGAATCAAGTGAACTTCGGAACAAAGAGCTACGTTCAGTTGCATGGCAAGGGACGGAAGGAGCGCTTGATCCCCCTCTGGCCCAGGACTGCCCGAATTTTGAAAGAGTGGTTCCGGGAGACTGGCCCGCGGGATAGTGCCGTCGCATTTCCCAATGTTCGTGGCGAACCGCTTTCAAGGTTTGCTATCCACCTCTTACTCCGCAAAGCAGCCCATCAAGCTGCCTCCCATTCTGTAAGCCTCAAACGAAAACGAGTCTCTCCTCATGTGGTCCGGCACGGGACGGCGATGGCGCTACTCCAGTCGGGTGTGGATATTGCTGTCATCGCGCTCTGGCTGGGCCACGAAAGTATAGAAACAACCAACGCCTACTTGCATGCAAATCTCGCGATGAAGGAAAAGGCCCTTGAAAAGGTCCTGCCGATGGATACACCATTCAGACGATTCCATGCAGACGACCGCTTGTTGGCGTTCTTGGAATCGATCTAACGACATTGACTGAGGGGCGCGAAACCGTGCGCCCCAACTTTCATGTCTCGCAGCAGGTTAATAGACACTTCGCGACTAGGCGCGGTCTATTTCCCCCAGCCCCGTTGGGGGCCGGCGACGGGCACTTGTCCGGTTAGACTCCACAGGAGTTGGCAAAGACTGCCCGGGCATTGAATAGCCATCGCGGGGAACACTAGCGCCGAACTTCCAAGCGGTTGAAGGGGTACTCCGCGATCCAGTGGAAGCGGGAATTCGCGAGGAGGAACTTGTTGCGGTCAACTAAACGGAGTTGCATGTGTATCATGTGGTTGTCCACCTCGCCATCGAGGGTCAGTTGATCCGGCGCGGGGCGTTGGAAGGTGAACTTGGCCCTCCAGTCCTTATCGTTGGTCTTTGTTAGCGCGATGGTTCTGTCGTTGAGGTTGATCGTGGCGCCGTAGCCGACGAACGAATCGTCCATGCGCTGAAAGTTTACGCTGGCGGGAAAGTCAAAGATGACGCGACGCCAGCGGTCATAATCGGTGAGGAGCGGCGAGCGGACTTGACCGTTAACGGAGAGCTGGTCCACGTTCCAGATGCCGTAGAACGACGATTTGGGACGTCCGCCGCCGTAAGCGTACCAAATGCTCCAACTCGTGTAGATATTCGTTCCCACAAGATAGATAGCAAAGATGAGCTGCGCGCCCAGCGCGATACGGTTAGCGCGGCGCGTGCGGAAGAGTTGCGGCTGCGCGGAAGAGTTGCGGCTGCATGGAAGGTTCGACGGGCCGATTTAGGAAGAAGAAGTTAACGAGACGCGGAAGCTCGGGAACAAGAAGGAACAAACACATCAGGATCAGGTGGAACGAGAGGAGTTTTACGGGGACGTCATAGGTCATGTTGAGCAGGAACACGTATGTCAGGTCGGCCAGGCAAATTAGCATCCCGAGCATCGTCGCACCAGGGACAATCAACAGAATTCCACCCAGCATTTCAGCGCATCCGGCGAAGATTTCATAGACAGGAGAGGCACCGACGAAATTCCAGAGGACGCCCATAGGCGAGAAGTTGCCGAAAGGCTCGACGAATCTAGTGAGAAATGGGAAGGGCATTTGTTGTGGAAAGACCTTAACCATTCCGTAGGAGAACATTGCGGAGGCAAGGGCAAAGCGAATGAAAAGGCGAAACCATTTGTCCAGCGTGACGTAATTGTCGCGCTGGCGGTCAAGAACAGACCAGATGCCGGTTGCCAGCACCACAAGGACCAGCAGGCAGAATGTTTCCACCCAATTGAAGGTTTTGTCGCCGCTTCCACTGCCCGTGTAAACCAGTGGGTGCGTGATGCCGAAAATATGCGCGGCGGTCCAGAGGGTGATCTGGCGCATTGGCCACAGCGTAGCGGGGTCAACCGAAAACTTGGTGATGAGAAACAGTCCGCCGAGGATTTGAGAGGTGAGGCAGTACAGTCCAAAGTACGAAAAGCAGAAGCGGGAGGTGAGCCGCTTCACGAAGCTCCAATGCGGAACCTGCGTTTCTCGCGAGCGTTCTTCGATCTGGCTCTGAGTGCCCATGGGACCTCCATGACCGGACCAAGTGACAACAGTCAGTCTACATCACAGCTACGGACGCCATAACTGCCGAGAAACGCGCAAACAGGCCAAGTGAAATCGAGCCGAATGCCCCAGAGGTCCCGTTGCGGAAGGTGAAGAAATCGATGGTTCCGCACGATGGGTCCTCGCCGACGCGGCAGTGTTGATTGACCGCTCGCTGCTACTTCGCGGAAAGTCGATGTGCTAGAAAAGATCGCCGATAAGTATGGCTCTACAACTCTCGGGTTCATCTCACAGATTGCCAACGTTCTTGAGATCCCTCTCACTACGTTGACCCTGGAGCGCAAAAAGATGCACGCTACCTTCCTTTTCTTTCTCCAATTAACATAGTAGGGCAATTCACATTCAGCTTGCACAACATTATGCTCATCGCATCCCAGAGGCCAGACGCTACCCACGTCGCCGGATTTCAGACCTGGAAGCAACTTGGACGTTTCGTAAAGAAGGGCGCAAAGGGAATCTTGATTCTTGCGCCGGTGCTGCTGCACAAGGACGCGGAGGCATCCGACCGAGAGGAAGGCACCGAAAGGCCAGTGGTGCACTTTCGCGCGGTTTACGTGTTCGATGTTGCCGATACAGACGGTAAGCCACTGCCCGAACTCGGAAATGCTGACGGCGATCCGTCCGGCCACACGGAACGGCTAAAGGAATTCATCGCGAGCCGTGGAATCCAACTTGAATACTCAGACACGATCTATCCGGCGCAGGGTCAATACTCACCTGGAAAGATTGTGCTGCTGCCCGGTCAATGTGCGGCAGAGGAATTTGCTACGTTGGCCCATGAGACGGGACACGCGCTCCTTCACGGCCAGGATCGACGCAGCTAGACGACGAAGCGTGTCCGTGAGACAGAGGCGGAAGCCGTTGCATTTGTCGTCTGCGAAGCCATCGGCCTCAAAGCCCAAAATTCCGCTGACTACATCCAACTCTATTCCGGCGACAAGGAGACGCTGGCAGAATCGCTGGAGCACGTACAGCGTGCCAGCGCAGAGATTCTTGCCGCTATCACGCCGACCGACTAAACCAACTTGCAAGTGGGAGGCTCGCTTCGGCGAGCCTCCCGTTATCCCTTGCTCACTCGGGTGCGCCTGGCTCGCAGTTTTCGCCTCCCTTTGACGCGAGAGCCTTGTCTGGGGGCACGCTGGACGATGTTTGCTTCCCACGAGCGGTGCTTTGGCGTTACCGGTCTCTGACACAGACGTGTCACGCTTCGCGCCGGGCCTCCGCTCGCAAACTCTCGCGCCAGCCGTAAACACGTCTCCTGTCACTCGCGTTGCCATCCGCTTCGCCCCAGACCAGCAGCGCCTCCGCAGACAGTTCTTTCCGTGCCGGAATTTGTTCCCTCTGTCTTCGCGTGAAGGGAAGCAAATCCGACACGAAAGAGAGAACTAAAATGAATATAGAGCAGAGCAAACAATCCACCAGCGAGCCGCAGCCGAATACAGCCTTGCAAGGCGATTGCGTCGAAGTCATGCGGCAGCTGCGCAGTTGCAGCGTTGATTTCGCGCTGACCGATCCGCCGTACCTCGCACACTATTGCTCGCGTGACGGTCGAAAAGTCGCCAACGATGGTGATGCCACTTGGCTGAAACCCGCGTTCGCTGAAATCTTTCGTGTGTTGCGCCGCGACTCGTTCTGTGTGAGTTTCTACGGATGGCATCAGGCGGACAAATTCATCGCTGCGTGGCGCGGCGCAGGCTTCCGGCTTGCTGGGCACTTGACGTTCACAAAGCAGTACCCTTCAACGGAGCGGTTTCTCCGCTATCACCACGAGAACGCATACTTGCTCGCGAAGGGCAATCCGACGCAACCGACACAACGGATTCCCGATGTGCTCGAATGGAAATATTCCGGCAACAAGTTGCACCCCACGCAAAAGCCGCTCTGCATTCTCACGCCGCTGATTCAGTCCTTCTCGCGCCCCGGCGATCTCGTGCTCGATCCATTCTGCGGCTCCGGCTCGACGCTGCTAGCTGCAAAGCTCCAAGGCCGTCGCTTCATAGGCATCGAGCTCGATGGTGCATATTGCGATGTCGCGCGTCACCGGCTCGTGCCAAGAGCCGCCTGACGGGGTGCGAAAGCCGAATCGAACGCAGTCTTCGTTGTCTCTCACCGTGCGAGTTAAGAAATCTAAAACGACTAGGAGGAGAAAGACAACGAAGGTGTCCCTAGTACCAAGGCAGTACTACAGTACTATTGAAGCAATAATATCCGAGGAAACCATCGCCCTTCTCACCGCATCCACATCTGCAACAGGTTTGCGGCGGCCAAAGGTTGGGGGTCCAATGGACCCGAGGCGAGAAGCAAAACCCAGTCCCCGGTTCTTGCTAAACTCGGTTGACCTCTTGGGTAGAGAGATCGATCCCGCCGTATTGTCCGTTGCCCAACAAATCGCTCCCTCGTGCAGTCCCGCATGGCGAAAGGCTTCTCCGCGATCCGGCCTTGGCGCTCAGCCTCTTTGAACAGGCCGCTGCGACCGTTTCAAAAATCCTCAAAGAAAAGGCAGCGTCGGGCAAACCCGGAATACGGGATATGCGCCGCTATCTTTTCCGCACGTATTTGAGGCGAATCAGTGTCGAAAGGAAAGCCAGTCTTGCGTTGGATGATGCGACCGAGGAGGAGTGGCAGAAGCATGCACGGCAAACCGATGACAGCGATGTCGAGCGCCAAATTCTAGTGAAGGAACTGCTGGAAACCTGTGATACATTGACGCGAGAAATCCTGTATCGCAGGTTGGAAGGCTTTTCGTGGAGAGAAATCGAGAAATCCTGCGGCGTTCCGGTGAATGCCGCCAATTTGCGATTCAGCAAGGCTCTTCGGCGTCTCCGAAAGGCAGTTCGGGCAACAGGGCGTTATAGCTGAGGAGGTTCCTGGGACCTTGCCGCTGGCAAGCAAAAGGCGAAAGAAGACTGGGCCAAAATCCCCGACCGAGAAAGCCTTACTCAGGTATCTGAAGCGGAGCCTCTGGAACGATTTTCCCAACCCCAAACGAATCGGATGTCCTTCCCTGGAAGCGCTCGAACGCAACGCGAATGACCCGACCCACGCAGACGAATCCGTTAGCAAGCACGTCGGGAGCTGCTCTCCTTGCTATCGTGCATACAGCCGCCTGCTCCGGCAGGGGCTCGCCCGGATGCGTCAGAAAGCTCCCCGGCCCAACTCCAAGCGGCGCACCCAAAAGAAAATTAAGAAAGTTGTGAAATAGCCGGACAGATTTTGCCGGAAAAACCCCTCTATATAAGTGAGGGGAGTTTTCACCGAATTCTCCCGTAAGCCTGGTGGGGCCGTCCCACTTCGGTAAACCGCCTGGCCGAGTAGCGTGCCGCTCGATGGTCCCGAGCCGGACGCGAAAGCAGAAACCCTCTGGACGGAGCTAGTGCTCCAAGTGCGCCTTGAATCGGATCAAGGCCAAACCTTACCAGCAGAGCGGCCCTTGTTTCGCGTTCGTGATTCGAACCTGCCAGACGCGGGCGCGGTGAGAACTCCCTCGGACTTAAGAAAGCCAAATCCAGCGAAGGAGACGAACGGACATGAAAACACTCTGGCGCAGGGTATCCCAGCTTATATACGCGCCCCGGACGCTCGCGGCGGTCGCCGTGGGTTTGCTTCTCGCGGCACCCGCATTTGCTCAGCAAGGGAATTCTCCTTGGGAAAACGCGGTCAACGTTCTTGAGGCGGCTTTCACCAGCACGATTGCACGCGGCCTGTCACTCGTCGCGATTGTCGTGGCCGGGCTGACGTTCGCCTTCGGCGAGGGCGGATCGAAGCGCATTCTCGCGGGCGTGCTCTTTGGTGTCGGCATGGCCATAGCCGCCGTGAACTTCATGGCCTGGCTCTTCCCGTGAGGTAGAGCTGAACAAGCCGCTCTTCTTAGGGGTCTCCGATGTCGAATGCCAGACGGGTAAACATGGTTCATCGCTCGCTCTCACGGCCCCTCACCATCCTCGGAGCCGAGAGGAAACTGTTTTTCTTTGCGATGTGCGTGGGCGCGGGAACCTTCAATCTGCTCGACAGCTTGTTAGGCGGGCTGCTGATCTTCTTTCTGCTCTACTTCGTCGCGCGTTGGGCGACGCAGACCGACCCGCAGATTCTGCGGTTCCTGCTCACGGCGGCGAACCTTCGCACCCAATACGACCCGGCAAAATTCAGCCCGGTCTCGATACGCAGGATCAGTGATGCTTAAACTTCAACGGATTTTCAAGAATTACCAGGAAACCGGCGCATTCAACGAACAGGTGAACCTGTATGGGTTTGTCGATTCCAATGTTTTTCTCACGAAATCAGGGGAACTCGGCGTCATCCTCGAAGTGCGCGGCGTTGACTACGAGTGCCTCGATGACGCCTCGATTGACGGCCTCACGAAGAGGCTCGAATCCGCACTGAAACTGTTCGACGAAAACTACCGCATCTATCAATACCTCTTCAAACGAAACAACGAAGCTATCCCCTACAAACTCTATGGCAATCCCGTCGTAGACACCGCCATCAAAAACCGCATCGCGTACCTGGCTGGCAAGGCCGACACCCTCTTCTCGCTTTCGGTTTATTACGTGATCCTCTTCGATGGTTCACGTCCGAAGCGCAAGATCGGAAGCGCGCTCCAGAACTTTCCCGAGCAGCCAGCGAAGGCGCTCGGCGAGCTCTGGGCGTACTTCTCAACCAGAAAACAGGTTGTCTTCCTCGACCGGGAGATCTCGAAGGCCCAGGCCACGCTACTTCAGAAGGCCGAGAGTTTCATCCTGCAGGTCAGCGACTTCCTGACGGTCCGGCTCCTCGATAAGCAGGAAGCCTTCCGAATCCTGAAAAAGACGCTCAACTTCGCCCCGGACAAGCTCGAACTGGCGAAACTCAAATACGACACCTTTCTTGACTATTATCTATGCGAGTCGCATCTCGAATGCCACCGGGGACATCTCCGTCTCGACGATTACTACGTCAAGGTCCTCACGCTCAAGGAGCCATCCGCGCAGAGTTTTCCCCTCATCTTCAAGCGCCTACTGGAAGTCCAGGCGAACTACTACGTCGTCACTGAATGGAAGAAGGAAGACTCGGGCAAAACCCGGCGGATCATTCAGGCCAAGCGCCGCCACTTCCACAACACCAAGCGTTCGTTCTTCAGCCAAGTCAATCTGAACGACGCCGCACCTCAGGATGTTCTTCTCGATGATTCAAAGGAGTCGCAAGTCCGGGAACTCGGCGAGGGCATCAAGGAGATCGAACTTCATGGGAATTATTTCGGTCAATTCTCACTCACCGTCGTCATCTACGACCTCGACCCCACCAAAGTGAACCGGGCGTGTGCGGAGTTTTACAAGGTCTTCAGCGTTCACGATGCGCAGCTTTACGAAGAGAAATATAACCTGCTGAACGCATTCCTCGCGGCGGTTCCCGGCAATCACATCTTCAACCTTCGCTACCTCTACCTGCTCAACACGAACTACGCCGACTTTTCGTTCCTCTTTACCCTCCACTGTGGCGAGCCTCGCAACCGGCACCTCCGGCAAGAATATCTCGCGGTTCTTGAGACGAATCACCACACGCCGTACTTCCTGAACCTTCATTATCGGGATGTCGCGCACACGATGATTCTGGGACGGACCGGCGCGGGCAAATCATTCCTGCTGAACTTCTTGATCACGAACCTCCAGAAGTACGCGCCGCATACGTTCATCTTCGACCTCGGCGGTAGCTTTGAAAGCCTCACGCATCTTTTCGGCGGCTCCTACGTTCGTGTCGGACTCGAATCCGAGGATTTCAGACTCAACCCATTCTCACTGCCGCCTACGAAAGAGAACCTCGATTTCCTAGCGCTCTTTGTGAAGGTTTTGCTTCAGGGCTCCAGGACGCCAGAGATTGATCCCGCGACAGAGCGCGACCTCTACCACCAGATCGAGAATCTTTATGCGGTCGATCCCGCATTGCGCACGCTCGGTGTGCTCACGAATACGCTCGGCCATGAAATGTCCGACCGGTTGGCGAGATGGACTCGCGGCGGGCAATTCGGCTTTCTCTTCGACAATTCGGAAGACACGATCTCGTTCTCACAGTTCCAGTGTTTTGACTTTCAGGGGATGAGCCAGTACCCGGAACTCCTTGAACCGCTGCTCTTCTATATCCTCCACCGGGCCAACGCCGTCATCGCCGACCGGCAGATCACCCAAGTCTTCAAAGCCTTCTTCATCGATGAAGCATGGGTGTTCCTGAAGAACCCGAGCATCCAGCGGTACGTTGTGGAAGCGCTGAAGACCTGGAGGAAGCACAACGCCGCGATGGTGCTCTCGACGCAGTCGCTCGACGAACTGCGGCGCTCGGACATCCTCGACGTGATTATCGAAAGCTGCGCCACAAAAATCTTCCTAGCGAATCCTGACATGGACCGCGAACTTTACCGCAGGCAGTTCCACCTGAACGAAAACGAAGTCGAGCTGATTTCGAACCTGATCCCGAAACAGCAGTTCCTCATCAAGACGCCCGAGCTGGCCAAAGTTGCCAACCTCACCGTGGACCGGAAGAGCTACTGGCTCTACACGAACGATCCCTATGACAACCGGAAGCGGAGGGAAGCCTTCGAGACCTATGGTTTCGAGCGAGGACTCGAAGTACTGGCAGGAGAGCACGCATGAGCACGCCGCTTATTCTCGTCGCGACCCTCTGTTTTATCGAACCCGGATTCACGTTCCTTCTGCGACGTTTGCAATATCAAGTCTGCTTGAAGCCTTTGCTCGTGTCTTGGCTTCCGTTGCTAGTGGCAGCGGTTGCGACGGCTCTGGTTATCGCGGTGAATTCTCTCATTCAAAGCATGTGCCAGGAAGACGGCCTTTCCCCGAATGACAAATCCCAATTCAGGAGTGAACAATGAAAGACAGAATCTCAGCTCTTACCCAGCACGCCCGTATTCAAATCGCCGCTTTAGCGGTCCTTTGTCTCTTAGGCGTGGGCTCGACACCGGCGCGCGCCGGCGCGGATGCGGCGCGCGTCGTGAAGTATTCCAACGAAGACATCGTCCCCGTCCGGGCGAAGCTCCGCTTTTCAACCCTCATCGTCCTCCCCGAGAGCGAAGAGATTCTGGACTTCACGACCGGCGACAAGGAATTCTGGATCATTAATGGCACGCACAACCTCTGCTACGTGCATCCCGCCCAAGCGGGCATTCGCAGCAATCTGAATCTCATCACCGCAAGCGGGCACGTGTACTCGTTCCTACTGATTGAGATCAGCAAGGAGCCGAATGCCGAACCGGACCTGAAGCTATTCATCGAGCCGAAGGGCGAATCCGGGATTGCCGGGAGCACCGGCTTGCATGGTTATGTCCGCGTGGGCGAGGCTGAAGCCTATAAGAAAGAACTCGAAGCCCTGCGTGCGCAGACCGACCAACAGGTCCGCAGTGCCCAGGCGCAGGCCGCCGAACAGATCAACAAGTTTCGCGCCGATTACCAAGCGAAGCTCCAGTTCGACTACACACTCGACTCGAAGGCCCCGCGCGCGCCGTTCCTGGTTTCGGCGATTTACCACGACGACGCCTTTACTTACGTCAAGTGCGCCGCCCGCGAAAAGCCGACGCTGTATGAAATGAAAGACGGCAAACCCAATCTCATCAACTTCCAATTCGATAACAGCGTGTATATCGCCCCGAAAATCCTCGACAGCGGATATCTGGTTGTCGGCAAGAAGAAACTCACATTCTCACGGCAAGTTTCCTCGAATTGAGAGGCAAGTCATGAACGAACCGATCCAGGAAAAGGCACCCAAGCCACCCGGTCTCGTACCGAAAAACGTTCAATCGTGGCTTCTCATCGGTCTGGCCCTCTTGATGGTCACCATCATGTGGCTCACAGGCGGAAAGAAGCCGCAGTCCGCCATCAAAACCGCGAACCCAACTTCCCCCGCACAGGCCCCTCTGGAAATCAACGAGACCCAGATCACCGAACTTCAGAAGCGTATCCAGGAATTGCAGCGCCAGCAGCTCGTCGCCCAAAGCGCTCTCGCGCAGCAGACCCGCTTGCTCGGGGCCATGCCCCAGGACTCCCAGCCTGGCCAGCAATCGAACGCCTCGGGCAATCAACCACCGGAACGCGCCGAAGACGCCATTCAGTCTGAGCGGAAAAAGCGTGAGTACCTGTCCCTGTTCGCGTCAAATGTCGCCCTGAGCTACCGCAAGTCTACGGGCACTCCAACGCCGACGGTGACAGAACCAAGCTCGAACCCCACAGTTGCAAACTCCCCGTCTGAGGGTCCAGATGCCGCACAACTCGCACAGCTTCTGAAGGAGTTGCAGCCGATTGCCCCTCCGCAAACGGCGGCACCGCCGCCTGCTTTTTCCATCTCCACCCCAACGCAAAACGTTGCTTCGGAAACAAATAACGACAGAAAGGAGGGAGGCCCACGCCCTGCCGCCGCGCCAAGTGGGACGCATAACGCGGCGGCAGGGAAAACCTATGTTCTATTTGAGGGAACTGTTCTTGAAACGGTTCTTATCAACCGGCTCGAAGGGCAGTTTTCCGGTCCCGTCGAATGCCTGCTCTCGACCGATGTCTATTCACATGACCGCCAGCACCTTCTGATCCCCGCCGGGACGAAACTCCTCGGCGAGACCCGCAAGGTTGATAACTCCGGCCAGACCCGTCTCGCCGTTGTCTTCCACCGGCTCATCATGCCGGATGGTTACTCGGTGAACCTCGATCAGTTCAAGGGCCTCGACCAGATCGGCGACACTGGTCTTCGCGACCAAGTCAACAACCACTACCTACGAATCTTCGGCGTTTCTCTTGCCGTTGGTGCTCTCGGAGCAGTGGCCCAAGCCGGTAACGGCAGCGCACTCACGGCATCCGGCAGCGACCTCATGCGCCAGGGATTCGCGTCGAGCACGGCACAGTCCTCGGCGCAAATCCTGGACAAATTCCTGAACATCATGCCCACCGTCACGATCCGCGAGGGCCACCGACTCAAAGTGTATCTCTCGGGCGATCTTGCATTGCCCGATTACAACAACCACGAGATGCCTTCAAATCTCTGAAGGCGACAAAAAAAAGGAAGGAATCCGATGAAAAGGAAAATTCCAGCAGTTCTCTTGGTTCTGATTCTCTGCGTTGGTACTGCCTCTGCGCAATTCGGGAGCGGTATCGTGTACGACCCGACCAACTACCACAACGCGCTGTTGCGCTACTACCAGTTGCAGCAGCACCTCATTCAATTACAGAAGAGCTACGCCAAGATCACGGGCCAGCTCAACCTCGCTATGCAGATGGCGAGGTTCGTCCAAAACATGCCCGCTCGTTACCGCGCTGTGTTTTCGCAATGGAGAAATGTGACCTCGTTGAACACTTTCGGAAACACCGGCTCTTGGATCAGCGGCATCAACTCGGGCCTCCTTCCCAACATCAACACCGGCTACCAGAGGTCTACAACCCAACTGCTCCCGTACACCGCGAACCAACTCTCAGGCATGAACGCCTTGGAACTTGCGCGCGTGCAGTCCCAGTACGCGTCCGTGGAACTCGCGGACGGCGCGAACATGAACGCGATGGCCACCATTGGCTCGATCCGCGGCAACGCCGATAGTGTCCAGACTCAAATCGCAAACCTTGAACACGACTCGTTCTCGGATGACCCAGACCTCAACACGGAAGTTTCCGTCCTGAACAAGATCAATGCGGCGGGAGTCTTGACGCTACGCACGCTCCAGGATTCAAACAAGCTCCTGGCGTCGCTTCTCGAACAGCAAACCATCCTCGCCAAGCAGCAACGCGAGGCCACGACTAACGCCATCAACGCCGACATCGAGCGGCGCGCGAACCTCGCCGGCAACATGGCCCAGGTCACGAGCACGCTGACGAGTTCGCTTCAGAGTTTTCGGATGCCGTAGAGCAAGCCACCCAGCCGCGTCAAGGGAGCCGCAGCCATGCAAACCGACTATCTGCAGTTCATCTTTCAGGCGATCAACAATCTCCTCACTCAGAATCTCGGCTTCTTCGACGCGATGGGCCAGAACCTTTTTCGGATGTTCGCGACGATTCTCGTTGTCTGGTACGGCGTGAAGTCCGCGCTCTCCGCCGCCAGCGGCAAACACTTCCTTCACTTCGACAACTTCGCGGCCCTTTTGCTGACGATCAGCTTCGGATTCGGGATGGTCAACTACTACAGCACTCCACTTCCCGGCATCGGCGTGAGCTTTCACAGCCTCATTACCAACGAGTCCCAATTCCTTGCGAATAAAATCAATCAAACAGAATTGCAAACCGTTGAAGAGACAGTTGCGGACTTTGAAACTCGCATGGACTCACCCGGTTTCGGCGACATTCTGGGAACAGCCGAATATATCGTCATTACCATCCTGCTCGCGGCAGCCCAGGCCATCGCCATTGTTGTTATCGCCTACGGATTTATCGCCACCGCAGTCTGCGTCCTGGTGGGGCCGGTCTTTGTGCCGTTCTTCATCGTTCCGAAATTGGAGTGGCTGTTCTGGGGCTGGTTCAAGGCTTTCATCCAATACGCCTTCTATCAGGTCATCGCAGCAGCGGTTGTGTACGTCATCGGGAACCTCATTCTGGGCATCCTCGACCTCGAACCGAAAGGCACCATTTCGATAGTGCAACTCATCGAGGCTTTTCCCGTCCTTTTCATCACGTTCTTAGCTGCGATCTATGCGCTTTTGAAGATTCCCGCGCTCACCAACCACATCTTCAGCGGCACATCGGGAGGCTCTTCGGCGGCAATTCTGGAAAAGGTGTTCGGATGAACAACGACGCGAGCTTTCAAAGTGCCAAACGCCTCTATCTCGAACAGTACGGTGATCCCATGGTGACGAACACCTATCTCAAGATTGCGCTGGTTCTCGTCTCCCTTGTGGCCATCGGCCTGGCTCTCATGGACTTGCGCACCATTCGGACGTTCCAGAACTTCAGGCCGCTGGTGATCCGCATTGACCAACTGGGGCGGGCCGAGGCGCTCGACTATCACAATTTCGATTACAAGCCTCAGGATGCCGAGGTGCGGTACTTCCTGACCCAGTTCTGCACGCTCTACTACCGCCGGAATCGCTACACGATTCAGAACGATTTTTCGAAGTCGCTGTATTTCCTCGACGGGAGCCTCGCGAACAGCGTCTTCGATGCCTACAAGAAGGGCGACATCATCAAGAACTTCCTCACGAACTCCTCAGCGCCTGAGATCGACATTGATGTCAAAAACGTCGCGCTCGAAGGATTGCAGAACCCGCCTTACCGCGCTCGCGTGGACTTCGACATGGTTTATTACTCGCCCGCCGATCACAGCGAGATCAAACGCGACCTCTATACCGCCAACTTCGTGTTCCTTTTCAGGAGCCAGGTTCCCAACGCACTCATCCCCATCATCCGCTTGGAATGACGATCACCTATTTCCGGGAAGACGAGGCATTCAAATGAAAAACAGGATTCGCTTTTTGCGTGTGGAAAGGGGATGGACCCAGCAATCTCTGGCCAACCGCGTCGGGATAACTCGCATGATGATCAGCCTCTTTGAACACTGGAGGCGCGACCCGAGCTTGGCGCTCGCCTACCGCTTCGCCGATGCGTTCGAAAAGAGGATTGACGAGGTATTCCCCCACGAACCGGAGACTCTCCGACCGGAGGAGCCAGAGGCAACGGCATCCGAACTGGAGCTCTCCTCAATCGAAACAACCCGCCCGAGACAAAACCTCGTCCGCGCCTTACGAATCGCCAAACGTTGGTCCCAAAGAGAACTGGCGGAACGAGTGGGCGTCTCCGTGTGCACCATGAACGCCATCGAGAGGGGTTCGTGTAAACCGAGTCTCGCGCTCGCGTATGGCATTTCGCAAGTGTTGGGCGCGAGCGTTCTTGAGATCTTTCCACCCGATGCTTTCAGGAAGGTGATGCCACCTGCAGCTTCGAGCGAGGAAGCCCCCATGATTGCGAATGCTCTGATCCTGACCATCGCCATCCTGCTCGGATACGGCTTCTGGCTCATGGACCAGGTGAAGTTCATGGCCTCTTACAAGGCCGTCATCTTCCATGCCTACGGGCCGGTGCTTCTGACTGCGGTTGCCGTCCTGTTCCTGAACGTTTTTGGCGCTGCTCTGGCCATCAACCGGAGGTTCTTCCTTAAAGACACAGGACGCAAACTCTCGCACCTCGACAAACAGTTCAATGTTGGACAGACGGAGATGCCCGCTCCCTCCGACGACGAGGAGCCGAATTGAGATGTCCCGCGATTTCTATTCCTACGATCCGCAAGACACGCGGGATACAACCCCTCGCCGTCCTCACAGGGAGCACGAGGCGGATGTCTCTGAAACGCGCACAAACAGAGGTTCGGGAGATGCACCCCACAATGGCCGTGAAGCCCCGGAAACACTTGACCGGAATGTTCTGAAGCCCGAACGCGAAGATTCCCCTCGCGCTTACTATGTGCGCGACCGTGCGTATCTCCTCCGCGAATCTGAAATCCATACACTCAGCGAAGTGGGCCGGTTCCGCGTTGTTGCTCCGCCTGACCTCGCAAAGTACGGCTACGCCCGCGACAGTGCCCGCATGGAGCGGGATATCAGGCGGCTAAAAGAGCAGTCTCTGCTTACGGACAAAACCCTTGAAACCTCGCAAAGACAGACGTTGCGCGTCCTCACCCTGACCAAGCAGGGGCAGCGGCTTCTCAAGAAGACGAACCGGCTCCACGAAGACCAAGCCATCTACCACGGTTTGGTAAAGCCGCGAGAGGCAAAACACGACGCCGATTTGTATCGCCTTTATCACAAGGAAGCCGCCCGGATCGAACGCGCTGGCGGCAGGCCGGTGCGCGTCATTCTGGACTACGAACTGAAGCGAGACCTCAATCGAGACCTAGCCGCGCTCGGGCCAGACAAAGACGACCCTGATGCGAAGGAATTGATCGCCGAAAAGCACAGGCTTCGTGTCGTCAACGGCAAGATTCCCGTGCCCGACGTTCGCATTGAGTACGAGACCGCACAGCGTGAACTCAGCCGCGTGGACCTGGAACTGGCAACGAGCCACTACCGGCCTCGGGGATTGGCTGCAAAAGCCAAGGCGGGATTCTCCCTCTACAGCCGCCCCGAAGACGCATCCCGTCTGCGCCGCATTCTGAACGACCAGGACCTTACCGCAGGAATCCTTGCGCTATGAACATCTCTTCTTCCCATCTCAACGCCTTGAAAGCATTCGGCTACACCGAGGACGAAGCGCGGTTTCTTTACATCGTTGCGACCCACTCGGGCTACTTTGTGGCGCGTCAATTCCTTGCCTTCACCGAAGCTCATTGGGGCAAACGAACAACCACCTTTTGGGACAAACTCCACACGAAGAAACACGCCCGCACGGAATGTTTTCCGAAGAGCGGAGTCATCTATCACCTCTTCTCGCGGAAGCTCTACCGCCAGATCGGACGAGAGAACCTTCGCAACCGCCGCGAACATGAAATCGAATTCATCCGGCAACGCATCGCAATCCTCGATTTTGTCCTCGCAAATCAACAGCGGACGTACCTCGAAACCGAGCCAGAAAAGGTCCGCTATTTCTGCGATCAACTGAAGGTGCCCAATCACTTTCTGCCCGCGAAAACCTATCACGGACAGCGAACCTCCCAGCCAACCGTTCGCTATTTCGTGGACAAGTTCCCGATGTCCCTTGGCAATGAAGTCTCCTCCTCCCCTGTGGTGACGTTCACATACATCCAGGGGGCCGAGGCAAGCCTGACCGATTTTGTTCACCACCTGGAAGCCTACCTGCCGCTCTTCCGGCAGCTTTCCGAGTTCCGATTCCTGTACCTCGCCCGGACAGATTCCCACTTCGAAAAGGCAAAGGAACTGTTCGACTCCCTCATCACAATTCCGCTCGAATCCGACGCGACGAAGGACATCCTCCGGTACTTCCACATTCGCAAGGCTTGGGATCTCAAGCAATACCCTACCCTGACCGAAGGTGACCTGATTTTCCGAAATGACGCCAAGGGGCGGTTCGCCGGGGATCGATTCGAGCACCTGTATCGCGGATGGAAGGCCGCGCGAGTGACAGAGGCGAACATCCGTCAGGAGTTCGGCGGAGACGGCCTCCATCACACGGTGCATTTTGCCGTGCAAGTCCTTGGACGGGTCGCCGCAGCGGACGGCGAACCCACCGAAAAAGGGTGAAGAGGATAGAAACGATGTGCTGCACCTTTTTCTTCACCACTTTCTGCACCCTGGGTGCAGCGAAGTCTTTGACCGAGAGAGCAATAGAAACGCAGCAAGGAGAAAAGACGCCGTGGAAAAAACACCAAATCGGGCGGGAGCGACCCCACTTTTTCGGCCTTCAGCCGCCCAAGTGAACCGTGGGGTCGCTCCCGCCCTCCGGCACAGATGACTGTGCCAGGTGTTTTTTCCACGGTGACGGAGAAAGGCACAAGGCAAGTCAAAACATCCGAGGAGGAATGAAATGTCCATCATCAAGAAAGCACCGGCAATCAAGACCCGCGAAGTTCATCTCGAAGAACCCGTCAACGAGCTGCTCGAAGACTATGCCCGGTTCATCGAAAGCACCCCGGACCACGTTCTGAATGCGGCCCTGAAGAAGGTCCTCTGGCGGGACCAGGACTACCGGAAGTGGAGAGACCAGCGCCGCAACGCTCAGTCCGGTTCTGAGAAGACACAGCCCGTGGACACAAGGGTAAGGACATGATCCAACGGATTCTCCATTCGCGCGGCTTTGTCTCGGCTCTGCTGGCGATGGGCACGGGAGTCTTTCTCTATTACACGCACCGTTTCCCGCAGACCAGATCTTCCTGCGCGTGATCGCCATGCGTGCCCCCCATGCCTTCCTGAGCTTCCAGTACCTCTACAACATCGTCCTGTTCACAACGCCGTTCATGGTCTTTTCAGCCGTGCTTTCGGGCCTCTACATCTTCACGTTGAAAGTCCGTCGGCACATCTCGCCGGGCCGCCTCCCCCGGTATCCCGACCCACGCAAAAGGAACGAGCTTTATCTCACGGTCGGCGAGGTTCACAACCCTCGCAAACCGGGACCATCCGAGACCCCGCGATGGCTCACCATTCCCGAACGCGGATTGTTCACCGGGATTGCGATTTTCGGTGCTGTGGGAAGCGGCAAGACGAGCTGCTGCATGTACCCGTTTGCCGAGCAGACTCTTGCCTACAAAGCAGCGGACAAAGAGGAGCGAATCGGCGGTCTCATCCTCGAAGTCAAAGGAGACTTTTGCCGCAAGGTGAAGGGCATTCTCGACCGCCACGAACGGGGTGAGGATTACATCGAAATCAGCCTCGATTCCGAATACCGATACAATCCCCTCCACAACGACCTGGATGCCTACGCGCTGGCCTTCAGCATCGCGTCCCTGTTGAACAACCTCTTTGGCCGTGGCAAGGAACCTTTCTGGCAGCAGGCGTACACGAACCTCGTCAAGTTCATCATCCTTCTTCATAAGGTCGCCTACAACTATGTGACCCTTTTCGATGTCTACCAGTGCGCCATCTCGCCAACGATTCTGGAAGAGAGGATTCGCGAGGCCGAAGAGATCGTCTTGGGACGCCACTATGTGGCCATCAAGCCAGATGTCTTTGGAGCGCGCACGGCGGACCTCGCTGGACATGGATTCGTTCACGATCCCAAAGAAGACCGCTATCTCGCCCCGGCCACCCCGCAACTCCGCGAGACGCTGCAAAACAGGGGAATCGGCTTCGAGTCCCGGAGCGTCCTCGACCCCGCGCAAGCCGACGCCGACAAGCTCGAACAACTGGAAGCCGTCAAGCGTTGGTTCAATGACGACTGGAAACGCATCGAGCCGAAGCTGCGGACCTCCATCGTCGAGGGAATCTCCGTCTTCCTTTCTCTCTTCGACGACAACCCGAAAGTGAAGAAAGTCTTTTGCCCGAAGAAGGAGTGCTACGACCCCGCAAAGAACGTCAACAATATCTATGGCAAGCCCCTTCCTTCATTCTCCTGGCTCATTGAAAAGGGCAAGGTTTGCGCCCTCAATTTTCCCATCGGGATGAACCCAGGACTCGCGAAGGCTCTCGGCGTCATGATGAAGCTCGATTTTGAACGCGCCGTCCTCAACCGCGTTCCTGAAATCGAAGCTCACCCAGAGCGGTATTTCAGGCAGGTCCTCTTCCTCTGCGATGAGTACCAGCACTTCGCAACCGTGGGCGAAAACGACCCCACAGGCGACGAGAAATTCTTCAGCCTCTCGCGCCAGCCGAAATGCATCCCCATCATCGCCACGCAGAGCATCAGTTCGCTCAAATCCGCCCTGCCGGGGGATAGCTGGCGCACGCTCTTGCAAACTTTCCGCACGAAGATTTTCCTCGCGCTTTCGGATGATTTCTCCGCTCGCACTGCGAGCGAGCTTTGCGGACGGGAAGACAAGCTCAAGGTCAGCTACAACCTCTCGGAGAGCGGCCACGACGCCAGAGTGAGTCTGCTCACCGGGAAGGCCGTCTCACACAAGGCCAACATCACGGCATCGAAGAGCTACAACACGCAAAGCGACTACCGCTTCGACATGAAGACATTCACCGAGTTGCGCAACGCGCAATCGGTGACGATTGCCTACGACGGCTTGAATCCGATGCCGCCCATGTTCTGCTACCTGAAGCCCTACTTCAACGATCCGAACAAGTCTTACTTCAAGCAGCTCGCGGAAGGAGGCCTGTGATGAACGGATTCGAGATGATTCTTCCTTTCCTCAAACCTATCGAGCACCTCATCCTCGACGACTCCATCAGCGAAGTCATGGTAAACGGACCGGACCAGGTGTTCATCGAGAAGGCTGGCTTCCTGCAGCAGGTCAAGGGTGTCTCACTCGGGGAGAAATCTCTAATGGTCGCCGTGAAGAACATCGCCCGGCGTCTGGGCAACGACATCTCGGAATCGAAGCCTATTCTCGACTCGCGATTGCCGGACGGCAGCCGAGTCGCTGCGGTCATCCCGCCGTGCAGTTTGAGCGGAGTCACTCTGACGATCCGCAAGTTCAATACGCGGCATTTCGAGATGCAGGACCTCATCAATGCCGGCACGCTCGACCGATCGCTCGCCAACCGTCTTGAGGATTATGTAGTTCATCCCGGAGGACCAACGAATCCTTCTCATTGAGGACACGGCTGAGATTCAAATGGTCCAGCCGAACCTTGTCCGGTTCGAGGCCCGGCAAGCACAGAACGGTATCCCGGCAGTGGCGATCCGCGACCTCCTGAGGGCCGCCCTCCGGCATCGCCCGGACCGCATCATTCTCGGCGAGATTCGTGGGGGCGAGGCCTTCGACCTTTTGCAACTCCTGAACACGGGCCATTCGGGGACGCTTTCAACCATTCATGCGAACTCCGCTCGGCAAGGACTTGCCCGGTTCACGAGCTGCGTTCTACAGAGCGGAGTGGACCTGCCTTACCGCGCCATCAAGGCCAACATCGGCGAATCACTCAATGTGGTTATCCAGATCGAACGGAGACCGGGACGCAGGTTCATTTCGGAAGTCCTAAATCAACGGCTATGACCCCGACGCCGACCTCTACGACTTCGGCGCTGTCTCCCTGGCAAAGCGAGAGCATACGTGACCGGAGATTCCCAATTCACACCAAAGCCCCTGTCAGCTTCGGAGTACGCCCTGGCACTCTTCGAGCCTTCGGACAATGTAGCAGTCTTGCTTCGAAATCGCAGGACTGGCCAAACGGTGCAACGAATCACAACGGCGGAAACCGTGGCAAGTCCAGAATTCCAATCCTCGCTGAGACGGGAGAACTCCGCTGGCGCGGACATTTTCATAGGAATGAACCCGATCAAGGACGGCGCCTACAGCCGGACGAAGAGCAACATCCGGGAAATTCGCCATCTCTATCTCGACCTCGACACGAATGGTCACGAGGCCGTGGAGTCCATTCGCAACTCGCCCGAAGTTCCCGCACCGAACTTCATCCTCGATACCTCTCCCGACAAACACCAGGTCGTTTGGAGAGTCGAAGGACTAGACCAAAAGCAGGCTGAGTCAATGCTACGCACCATGGACGATCAGTTTGGCGGCGATCCTGCAGCGACCGACTCCACGCGAGTTTTGAGGCTGCCGGGTTTCGCCAACAAAAAGTACGACGAGGAATTCGTTGTTCAGGTCCTCCACGAATCGAACCAGGTTTATCACTCCCGCGATTTCATGGTTCAGGAGGATTCGCCCGACACATCCCGCCATCTGGGGGACAAATCCGGGCGGAGATTGTCACAGGGACACAAGAGCCAGTCCGAACAGGATTGGGCCTACGCCAAGCGCGCCCTCGCCCGTGGCGACGACCCGGCACTCGTCATCCAGCGGATCGCCGACTTCCGCGCCGACGACAAGCAAGACCCCGAATACTACGCACAACACACCGTCGCCAAAGCCCAAGCGCAAATAGAAAACAACAATGACCACGTGCAACCCGAAATTGCAGAGAGAATCGACGTGAAGCGTTGATTCGTAACTCCTATGCCCATCATGACGTCTCTCTCAAAAACAACCGCTTCGATATCCAGTGGCGTTCCGCTGCTCACTCCCGGTGAGGTCGCCCAGATTACGGGCCTGTCAATCGAAACATTGGCACAGTGGCGAAGTCAGCGCCGAGGCATTCCTTTCGTCAAAGTGAGCCGTAACTGTGTGCGGTATCGTCAATCTGATCTTGACCGCTGGCTTGAAGAACGCATAGTGTCGGTTGTTGTTGGCACAACAACAGACAGGAGGTAGACCTAATGTCGGTATACAAACGCGGGAGTCTCTGGTGGTACAAATTCCAATTTCAGGGACGCTCGATTCGAAAACCTACAAAGTTCACAAATAGAACGGCAGCCCTGCGAGCTGAGGCTAAGCACAAGGCAGATCTACTCGACCGGCGCGCTGGCCTGTCACAGAAAAAGATCGCACCAAAGTTTGAAGAATACGTGAAGGAGTTCTTAGCTTGGTCCAAGCAGCACCACAGGCCAAAGACGACAGCACTCCACAGCACAAACTGCGACACGTTGCTGCGCTTTTTCAAAGGCCATTGGCTGGACGAAATCGACCAGGCCGCAGTGGAGCGCTACAAATCTGATCGCCTAAAAGAGGATCGCCGCAATGCTGACGACGGGAGCAAGGTCACCGGAGCGACGGTCAATCGGTCGCTGACCACACTGAAGTTGATGTTCGGGCGAGCTGAGAAATGCGGTTTTGGCGTCTCCAATCCGGTTCGTGGTGTAGCCTATTTGCCAGAGTCTACTGGTCGCATCCGGGTCGTCAGCTTCCAGGAAGAGCTAGCCTATCTTTCAAAAGCCAGCCAGCCGTTACGAGACATCGCACAGACCATCCTAGACACAGGGCTGCGGCCAGAGGAAGTATTTCGAATTCGAGTTGAGAACATCGACTTCGCCGCGCGCACCATCTTCAACCCATTTGGAAAGACCAAAGCCGCGCGCCGGACCGTCACGATGACCGAGGCTGTTTGGACCGCGCTGAAGCGACGAGCGAAGATGGCCAAAGGAAGCTATGTATTTCCGTCTGAGAAACACCCGGATCGACCCATAGGCTGCGTGCGCAAGGGGCACAACGCCGCAATACGCCGTGCTGGTATCAAGCCGCATTTTGTCTTGTACGACATGCGTCACACATTTGCAACGCGAGCGGTAACGGCTGGAGTCGATCTCCCAACTCTGAGCGCAATGCTGGGCCACACTTCAATAACGATGACCATGCGATACGTTCATCCGGCAGCAGAACAGAAACGGTTGGCCGCTGCGAAGCTGGAGAGCTTCCGCATCAACGGTCTAATTGAGGCCGCAAGCGAACAAGCAGTGGGTACAAATATGGGCACAGTCGCTCAGGTCAACTAATGAATCGCTCGGCTAAGTATTTGAAAAGTTTGGTCGGGGCGCCGAGATTTGAACTCGGGACCTCCTGCGCCCAAGGATCCTGTATCACGGTTTAGGGCGGTTTTCGGCGGCTATTGTTCCCAAATTGTTCCCATTTTGGTGAGGTGAACCCCTAAAATGGCACAACTTTTTTGGACACAGCTTCCGCTTTCCTAAAAGCGTTCTTGCATCTCCTAGCAGGAGAAGGGGTCTGGGGAAGGGGACGGCATTTGAGTCTCCTTCCCCAGCAGTCCTTTAGAAGTCTTTTTGTTGTTCTCTTCGTTCTCAAAAAACTCCATCGTCGCGCTTCGAGATGCGGCCTGGCACTCAGCCTTTCGCTCGAATTCTTCCGGAGATCGATAGCCCAACGCCGAGTGCAACCGCTGCCGATTGTAATACCGCTCCATGAACTCTTCGATGTTCGTCCGTAAATGTTCTAGGTTCTCGTACTTGTTGGTGTAGATTTCTTCCCGCTTCAGCGTCTTGATGAAGCTTTCGCAGCTGGCATTGTCGTAGGGGTTCGCCGGCCGACTCATGCTCGGAATCATGTGGTACTTCTCGAGGATGGCTATATATTCCGCGCGAGCGTATTGAAACCCCCGATCCGAGTGATGCACCAGGCCGGGTTCGGGCTGTCGGCACTCGATGGCTTGCTCCAGCGCCCCGATCGTTAGTCGAATGGCCAAAGTTCGATCCAGTGCCCAGCCCACCACTTTGCGTGAGAACCCATCGAGGATCACCGCCAAGTAGACAAATTCCGCCTTCAGCCGAATGTAGGTGATGTCCGCTACCCACAGCTGATTGATCCCGCGCAGCTTCATCCGAGCAGCTAAGTTCAGATATACCTCGAACTTGTGGTTCGAGTCCGTGGTGACCTTGAACCGCTTCGGCTGTAGGGCCAGCAGGTTATCTTCCCGCATGATCCGCACCACCCGTTTGTGGTTTATCTGCATTCCTCGACGGCGCAGCTCCGCGGTGATTCGCCGATAGCCGTAGCGGCGGCGATGCTCCAAGGCAATTTGTTGGATCGCAGATCGCACTTCCATCTCTTCCTCAACAGGTTGCTGTTCCTGCAGCGACCGGTAAAAGCCCCGGCGGCTGACCGGCACCATCTGACACATGCGCCCGATACTCAGGCTGCCTTGCAATGACATCACTTCTCGGATCTGGTCGTAGATGCCATTTCGCCAGAGCCGCTGTTGCGCTGGCGTCGAGCCTCGATTTTTTGCAAGGCACCTTTGAAAAAATCCACCTCCAGGGTCTTCTCTGCCAAAAGCTGCTTCAAGCGATGGATTTCCTTGCGGTGAGCTGACGCGTGCGTGCTGGGCCGCGATGCTTCTTGTCCTGCTTCAACCATCTCCAGCTTCCTACGCCACTTGTAGAGGCACCTCGGTCGTACCCCGAGTTCTCGCGCTAACTCACCGACATCTTCACAAGTCTCCATCCGTGCGACAGCCATTCGCTGAAATTTCCGGGAGTATCGCTTTCTCTCCACTGTGGTTCCTTTCCCGGAAACTGTGCCCCATTTTTATGTGTCAGTTCAAGGGTTCACTCCATTGGGGGTGAATGAATCCTGCGAGAATCAACAGATCGATTTTACGTGGTAGTTGGCAAAGAGCTCAGTAGCGAGCCTGCCTTGGGCGCGTACCGACCGACTCCAACGGCTCCATTCAGCACTTTGACTTCTCTGTGTTTTCATTAATTTGGGGAACCTGCTTTTCGCTCAAAGCTAACCCCAATAGCTCGAACAGATGGCATGCTGGCACAGTTTTGGCACAGCTCGGCCTTCGGCAATGAGGGGCAACGAGCGCTGGCGGCCGACGGTAGCCCTCTGCTGACTGACGTATTTCGGCTGGGTTTACAGCGAATACGAGCCTTGCGCCGCATCGCATGAACCCACTGAATATTCTTCATCGCGCGAATTGGCGGGCCTTGTTTCCCACCCTTCCGCCAAATGTCAAACTCGTTTCCGATAACAACTCAGCCGGACCAAGTATTGCGGCGGAGGTCCTTCCAGGGACCGCCATCCGCGTAGCGCTCCGGATATAGGACCCTAGAACGCGGGTCTTCCGCAGTGTCAAGCTGAAGGACCATCCACTTCGGATACGGAACGCCTGGATCCGACGCTGCGTCCAAGAGCTGGACTTCGTCGTCCGAGAGTCGAAGGTCGACAGCACGAATGTTATCCTCCAGTTGCTCGATCTTCCGGCCGGCGACGATCACACTGCTGACGGCTGGCCGTCCCAGCACCCACGAAAGCGCCACGCGGGCCGGGCTTGTATCATGTCGGCCCGCGACTTCCTTCAGCGTTTCCACGACGCGGTAGCCCATCTCCTTGTCGAAGGGCACGAACGAACCTGCCTCCGCGAATCGAGTGCCGACAGGAGCGGGGTTAGTGCGGCTGTACTTCCCTGTAAGGAAGCCGCCGGCAAGCGGGCTCCAAACCAGGATGCCGATATTGTAGTACTCCGCGAACGATTGGAACTCGTATTCGAGACCGCGACCGACGAGGCTGTAGTACATCTGCGCCGTTACGTATCTTTCCAACCCAAGGTGCTCCTGGAGCATAACCGCGGTTGCCGCTTGCCATGACATCAAGTTGGAGAGCCCGATGTAGCGGACCTTACCCTGGCGGACAATATCGTCGAGGGTTCTCAGCGTCTCCTCGAGTGGCGTGTTGCTGTCCCATCCATGCACCTGGTAAAGATCAATGTAATCGGTCTGCAGTCGTTTTAGACTGCCCTCTACTTCGCGCATGATGTTCACGCGGGTCGCGCCACTTCGGTTGAAATTCTCGCTCATGGGGAGCCGGACCTTGGTCGCTAAAACGATCTCTTGCCTCACATCCCTCAAGGCATTACCCACCAGAGTCTCGCTTTCTCCAAGGCTGTATACGTCCGCTGTATCGATGAAGTTGATTCCGCTGTCGAGGGCTACCTTCACCATCCGCATTGCGTCCTCTTGACCGAGGTTGCCCATATTCATCCTGCCGCCAAACTGCATCGTGCCAAGGGCCACTTCGCTCACGATCAGCCCGGTATTCCCCAGTTTTCTATACCTCATCTTCCATACTCCTTCCGCTGCAAACGACCAACGTCAAGGGATAGCGCCTATCGCCCGCCTAGACCGATCCAGTGCTGGTCTCAATCATGTGAGACGGCCGTAGGCTTGCCACTGTCAATACTCGAGGCCGTCTGTTCTCGGCGCCCCAAGGCAGGATCGACCTTGACCGTTAGAGTGTTGCCGTATATCACCAAAACCAACAGCACGGCGGTGATCGTACCCCAAGAGATCAGCAGCAAAGCTAATGTAGTCGGCATTCCGTTCATGACATCCTCCTTTTGAGTTCGAAAGTGCAAGTGACTTGGCATGACTTCTTCTCCTTACGAAATCGAGACGACGAAGGAAAACTATCTCCGACCGCCGCCTCCGTGAAAACCGCCTCCGCCATGGAACCCTCCGCCACCGTGAAACCCGCCACCAAAACTCGCGTGACCTCTGGAGGAGTTCGACCTGGCTATGCCACCGTGGTCAAAGCCGCTGAAGGCACCAGAGTGCGTGCCGGGCTGAATGTGTTGCGGCGAGAACCCGTGGTGCGCGCCCGCAAATCCTCTCGTGTCTAGACTCCCATGGAAATCGCTGGCGTGACGACCGAGAACGCCGCGATTGATGAACGTCCTGCTGTGGGAAATGTAGGTGTTGTGGTTATAGATGACCGCGCGGTTATGCCAGTCGAATCCCCAGTGATGCCATCCCCAACCAAAGCCGCCGAAGTAGCCGATTCCGAAACCTACACCGAACCCAATCGCCGGGCCGCCGATGAAAATGCCGGGAACCGGATACCATCCAGGCCACACCGGTAGAGGCGCGCCGTACACGAGCCAAGGATCGTATGCGGGCACATAGACCACGTCTGGATTGGCTGGTTCTATGACGATGGTCTGTCCTTTCGTTCTGACAGTCTGCTGAGGCGTGTTCGTCAGATTTCCCGCCCGCTGTGCACGGCGGCGCATAACCTGAACGGCATCCATCACCTGCTGCTGCTGATTTACATAGGCGTCTCCCAGTGATGAGGTCCAGGAGAGATTCTTGTCGAGATTGGCGAGCACCGACGGAAACTGCGTAAGTGCCTTAACACTAGGATCCCAGGGTTGCTTATCTACCTCATCACCCAGTTGCTTAGCCTTCAAATCGGGGTGCTGTAGCATCCAACGATCTGCTTCCACAATTTCAGTGGGATATGTTGAGGCCGCAAGAATCTGCGCAACCAACGCATCTGGGTAGAGTGCAATGGGCGCTACCAGTTGCTGCAATTGCTCGGGAGTTCGCTCCGCGGGTTGAACCGGCGCAGACGTCGTAGAGTCATCTGTCTGATAAGCGAATCCCGCTGGCGCCGTGGCTAACACGAGCGAAAGAATTAATGACAATGCCAAACTTTGTTTTACCGATTTCATGGTAGATTCTCCTGACTCACAGATGTTTTCCCCGATGCGGATTTATTATGAGAGTTTATGGTTTCCTCACTGCGCCTGATGCCAGGTGGATTCCGGGTCGTACGTGGTCATCGCTTCTGCAAGCTTTGTGGTGTCGGGACCGAGGTCCTTTTCGTAAATAACTCCCGATGCGTTAACGATGAACGTCATTACACCTGAGGAGCGGTAGTCCGCAGGGTAGCCAACAAAAGCGAACCCCGCGGTCATTTTTCCATTGACGACATAATTCTTGGCTCCGCCTGGCGCATGAGGCCCTTGGCTAGTGAGGATGCGGAAAAAGTAGCCATTGAATGGATACTGATCGCCGCCTTGGTCACTTGGGCTCTTCCCGTACGCATAAGCGACGAGAGGGTTGATTGGGCTGTCGAAATCGTTGGAAGCGCCCTGCCAGTACAGCCCGTTGTGCCGGCCCTCATCGCTGACTAATTTCTGTGCGAATTGCTTGGAGAGGTTTCCCGCCGGCCGCGCAAAATATTGCTTCTGCGCTGCAACCAAGTCGCGGCACGCGTCCATGGCAGTAATTTCATTAGTGCCTATGCGGCGAAAGAGGATCTCGTCTCTGCCCACGAGCGTGTCGAAATACCAAGCACCGTGGTTGTTTACCAAGGGAATCGGAAAGGGCCAGTTCTCGGCGCCGACAACCAGCGTGACCGTGCCGTTCGGTTCTGTCACGAACCGATGCATCTCCTGGTACTTGACGACGAAGCTCAGGAGACGCAAAAGTCCGTTGTCCCGGCTGCTGGGCAAATGCTGGCGCAAACCAGGAGCCCACGAAAAGTGCGAATAGAATCACGGCAGCAAATCGAGCAAAGCTCTTCTTCTGAAAGTAAACTGCGATCGACTTTCTCTGCGGCATGGCGTTCCTCTCATTTCTTTGAGTAATCCGTTCGCTTCAAAACCATTGCCGAACAACTTCGTAACTTTCCTCATAGCCGTCCGTCCCTGCGTGCGACCGATTGGCCGCACGCAAAGAACGGGACAAGCGTTATTTCTTGGGCTCTGGAGGGAATTTCTTAATCATTTTCTCGACGCCCTTGTCGAGGTTGTCGATATTCTTTTCGGACTTGTTGGAAAGCGTGTCGCTGGCCGATCCGCGCCACACTAGCTGCTTTGTGTTTGTATCGAATAGGTCGACGACGAGGGTTCCGACCTTGTAATTCTCTGTCGTTGTAGTGGCATCTCCAAATCCGCCCCAGCGCCAGCCTCCGCCGAAACCGTTATAAAACGTGTCGAGCGTCTGCTGATTCTTGGTTGTCTCCATGGCCACGAGGGTGAGGTCCCCACCTGACGAAACTTCCGTGAAACCCTTCGCCGCCAAAGCGCCATTCACTGCGCTCTTGATCCGGTTGACCATCAGCGGATCCTGTGTCTGGACTTGTCCCCACGAGTAGGTCTTGTATTGGGTAAAGTTTGCGTTGCGATCGTAGTCGGTCTTCACGTCTTGAGCTGACGACCTGCCTGCGAGCAGCAACATCATTCCCATCAAAACGAGTACGACTCTTGGAAGTTTCATATTTCCTCCTTTTGGAACTCTCGAGCTGAATTTCTTGCGCGAGATAAAGCGGCCTGCTCGCGCTCAGGCGATTGCTGTTGAGCGATCCTTACCTTCCCTGTTGCTCCTGGTGATATGCAGGTACGTGTTCCTGGGCTTCCTGTGTCGCCTGGCTGACCCTCTTCTCGTACTGGGATTCGGGCACTTTGCTGCCGTCCGGATTGCCTTCGTCAAAAATCTTGGCAAGGAAATAGCGATTGCCGTACTTGTTGAAGATCAATTCGTTCTTAGGCGGAACGGTGTTGGACTCTGCGTTCTCGACTTCGAAAAGAGCAGAGGTGGAGCCGTCTGGCGTGCTGATTTCCATAGTCTGCAGATCGGAGTTGTCGAGCATGCGGAGGGTGTACTTGCCCGCGGGGAGCTTGGCATTGCCCGCATAAAACTGAAAAGGCACGGTAACTTCGAGCTGCCCAATGATCTGCGCATGAGCTTTGGCCGGGTGAAGCGATAGCGCAAAGACCATGGCGATGAAGAACGACAGCAGTTGGAACGATTTTGTGTTGTTGTGGAATGTCTGGGCCTTATCGATGGATTCAATGAACATTGTTGTTTCTCCTC
>QHYR01000227.1 GCA_003223315.1 Acidobacteriota bacterium
CAGAGCTTCTGCCCGGTCTTGGCATCCAGCGCGAAGGCGTATCCTTCGATGTCGCCCCCAAAAACCAAGTCACCTGCCGTGGCCAGCAGGGATGAGGCGTTGAAATATTTGGTCGGGAAGCTCCACTGCTTCTTCCCCGTCAGAGGATCGAAGGCGGCGATGTGCGGAAGGGCATTCGGGCTCAACTGTTCCTCTCTAAGCCCGCCCCAGAAGCTCTCGCCCTCTTTAACCTCCTCCTGTCTCTGTGGGGTAAGGTGCGAGCAGATCTCCAGCGCACTCGTGTACCACAAACCCGTGCTCGGGCTGTACGCCGAGTGATTCCGATTGTGGCCGCCCTGAGTCCCGGGACAGAACAGGTAATCCTTCCCCGCTTCCGGCGCGATCGGCTCCAGCGGCTTACCGTCCTTATCCAGGCCCTTCGCCCAAGTCACCGTATCGACGTAAGGAAATCCCCGAATGAACTTGCCCGTTTCGCGTTCGAGCACATACGCAAATCCGTTCTTGCTCGAATGAATCAAGAGCTTGCGTGTCTGCCCATTTTGCTCGGCGTCAATCAGTACGGGCTCCGGATTCGAGTCGTAGTCGTACACGTCGTGCGGAGTCTCCTGAAAATACCAGCGCAGCTTTCCCGTGTCCGCGTCGAGCGCCACCAGCGAATCGGTGTACAGGTTCGCACCTAGACGGTCGCCGCCGTAGAGGTCGGACGAAGGATTGCCTACGCCCCAAAAAATCAAGTCGAGCTCAGGATCATAGGAGCCGGTGAACCAACTCGATCCGCCACCGAGTTTCCAGGAATCTCCCGTCCAGGTTTCGGAACCGGGTTGCCCCGGCTCTGGAATCGTGTAAAAGCGCCAGACAAGCTGTCCCGTCTTGGCGTCGAAGGCGCTGATTCCAAACTTCCTTGCCTGTCTTGGCGTCCAGGGCCACCAGACGGTTTTCTCTCGTGCCCATAAAGAGCGTTCCGAAGCCCATCGCCAGCCCTCGAGCGCGCCCGCTCCCGGCGCGAGCGTCCTTGGCCGGTTTATAGCCATAATTCCAAATCAGCTTTCCCGTGACCGCATCCAACGCGAAGACGTTGCTATTCTGGTCCACCAGGTACAGCTTACCGTCGGCGATAATCGGAGCGGACTCCAGCCCGCCGCGTCCGCCCGTGGGAAAAGTCCAGGCCGGGACGAGCCGGCGCACGTTTTGGCGCGTGATCTGATTCAGCGGGCTATAGCTCCAGGCTTTGTAATTCCCGTAGAACGTGAGCCAATTCTGCGGCTCTTTCGCGGCATGGACGAGACGCTCCGGCGTAACCTCCTGCCCTGCAGCCCGCGTTGCTCCCAGCAAGCCGAGTCCGAAGAGGAACAAACAGACGCCAGCCTCGAATCGACGCCGATAACGCTCGGGATTCTTCCCCCGCTCCTGGTTCGACACGCTTTCCTCCCCTTGGGATCGTGCTTCAATCCCCTGCGGCGTGAACAATTCTCCACCCCTACCACAGGACAATAAACCCCATCGCCCCTGCGGAAAGATTCAATAGAAATCAGACGTCCTGCGATCGGCTTCGGTCAGCCCGGCCTGCCTTTGCTCCAAAGTCGCAGGCCGGCGGGAGAGGCGTGTCGCCGCCGCTCACCAGATCATTTCACGGAGCTAAGGGAGTTAGGAATGCTGCTCGCGGTGGCTTCCTGTATGAGTCTGTCTGCATCCTCCTGCAGAAGGAATCCCTCACGAACCGCCTTTCCCGCCGCCGACCGCACAACTGCAACGTAGGCTTCGTGTGTGCCATACCGCTCTTCCAAAGAGGGCCGCGGATCACCCGACGCAACCCGCTCGGCCTTGGTCTTGGCAAACGGCACGAAGCCGCCGACGAATCCGCAGAGTTGGCCTTGGAAGAATCCCGACGCGGCGATATTCCAACCCACATACGTACCCAGCGGCGCTTGGTGCAGTACGGAAGGAACGCCGCCGAGCTCATTTCCATCTGCATTCCCTTTAGGCACGAGGAGCGGAATGACTGCCTTGATGCCCGCCGGCTCCTTGGAAATCACGCCCGAAACGTCCTTGTATCTGAAGTCAGGGCCCCAGTCGTAATCGAATAAGGGATTTTCTAAGTTGTCGGCGAACTTGAGCCCCGGAATCGCGGGGAACCCCATGGCTGCTTTCGTAGCCCGTACCAGATTTCCATCTGCAAGCCGCGGATAGCGGCTTGGCGGCGGAGGTGTTCCTTTGACCACCCAGGCGGCCATTGCCGCGAGCAGCGCATTCATGGTGTCCGATTGCGGGTTGGGGTTTGCCGGCAATACGCAAACACCTGCCCGGCCCTGGGCCGGATCCGGCGCTGCAGTGCTGAATCCTCCGCCGCCGCCACCGTGGGTCGTGCCCGGGAAGTAATATCTGCGGACATTATCGGGCAGCGGAATATCCTCGGCCGCCGAGGTTCCCACTAAATCAGGCGACATTCGCAGCGCCCAAAATTCGGTCGACCCGAATGTTTCCATGATCTTTGGGCAGCTATGTGAGACGCTACAACGATCGAGCAGACCAGCCGTTTCGCGATGGCGTACCTTGTCGGGCCAGGCGGTCCACCATAGAGAACCGTCGCTGCCAGCTTCGTAAGGGTCCGCGGCGCCGTCCGGAAGCGCAAAACGGAAATTAAGCGCCATCTGCCGGCCCGCTATATGTGGCATCGCACCGTCCCAAACGATTTGCCCGGATTCGTCCTGATTGAAACCTAGATTGATGAAACTCCGGATGAAATTGCCCGATTGAGAAGCGCCTTGGCCGATAACGTACGAGATCTTGGTAGCCAAGGGGTTCGGCGTACCTGCCTCGTCCTTTTCCGCGTGGCGGAAAAAAGCCACGATGTCTCGCGTGGCCGCAAAGCCGATGCCGAGAACGAGCGGGTCTTTCGCCGTAAAGACCACCTGATAAAGAAGCTTCGGATCAAAGCCATTCTTCAGACATATCTTGGTCGGATCGGGCGTGCCTGGAAATGGCGCCTTTGTGCAGTCCGCCCAAGCCCATTCCGTGCTCGCGATGGTAGCGGTCGGCCCGCTCAAGTCATCAATCGTTTCGGAGCTGCGGCTTGTGAGCGTGGCTTGCTTCGTGTCCAGCGTTAAAGGGACGTAAGGAATCGCCCGATAGTAGACGACGAGCGGCGCCGTCGTTCCACTCATATTCTTAATCCGCGCCAATACCGGTCCGGTCACCGGCGAACCGTCCGCATTCTTCGCCATGGGAACCCGAATTGTTTCGGCTGACTCGCCTCCGAGGTTCGATTCAGGGGGAATATCGCCTTGCCAGCCACTATATAAATACGTGTATCCGAGATCGAGCCGTCCTGCTCTCGGTCTTCTTCCGCGGTTCACCACTTCATACAACATCACCTTGTTGCCCTTGGCCAAATCGATTGGCTTGAGCAAAGTGAATGTGGCGACGTATTCCACCCTGCCGCGCGAATTTCGCGGCGCGAGTTGAATATCCTGAATCATCGAATTATGAACGTTCTTTGGATCGATTTCGCCGTACGCCTGCCCCACAATCCTTTCATATTGCCCTGCGCTGCCAAACGACTTGCCGCCATAGGCCGGCGACTCACTTTTGCTCTTGTCGATAACGATGCGAGTCACCTTCGCATCTGCCGAGCTCGCTAGCGCCAAGACCGCCAACCATACCAGGGCAATCCACCAGAATTTTCCACCAAGAACGTAATTTCGCATCGTCCCCGTCTCCTTGAAGGCTATGAATACACACGGAAAAGCGCACTATATCACGAGACGGTTGCCCGCGCCGTTGGCGCACGCGCGACGTGCAGTGCGTTTCCGCCCACGCCGCCCCGCGATGACTTTGACGGGATAGCGTATACGCACGCAAAAAATCCGACCACCCCCCACTCCCTCGCGCAAGTGTCGGGACAGTGTCCTGGGACGCTGCCCGCGCCCACTCTACCGCAGCGCGGCGTTCCGGCCAGCACGCGGGAGCGAGTTCCGCCCGCCACTCGCAGAGACTCGATAAGGATTTCACCGGGATGGAGCGGCTTGCTTGACAGACGATCTCCCATTAGCGTACGGTGTCGGACAGTAGTTGCTTCGCGCAGACGCTCCCAAGGAACTCTTCGCCGGAGATTACGTGTCCCCCGAATCATAGGCGCAAGGTTCTCTGAGATACCCCCCTTTGGCGGGAGTTTCAGAGGAGGCCGTAGCCTGTGATACAGCACGTGCTTTGCTACGAACACCACTCTCAGATGAGGCTTTCGCGGGTTCTTCTAAAGATCGGGGAGAAGTCGTGGCAGATCGCTGCCTATGTGTGTGAGAAGTCTGCTTGCGTCGTCCGCTACAACCACTCGCGCGGGTACTTCATTACCACCCAGGACGGAAGTCCGATGGAGGGAGACACTGTGCCCCGCATCAGTTGTCCCCAGGATAGTCAGCTTATGTATCTCACTGAAGTTCGACCTCAGCAAAGGAACTATCGCCTGTGGAGATGCCCGGGATGCAACATGAGCCGCACCAACGAGCAGCTTTCGCGAGCATCGCAGGCTTGATAGATGCCACCTGATGAGGCTGTTATCCGGGAAGGGGCGTACCCGGGGATCGCCTCTCCAAAAGATTTCTACGGCCAAGGCCCTTGCGTCTAGCGCGGCTCAAAAATGCTGCGCTGTGCGAGGCCCGTGGCAGCCAGGTGGGAAAAGATAATCCGCGATACCTTTGGTTCGAGGCTACCGCGCTGGAACTAAACCACAGCGCGTGCCCTAGCTCTATCGCGTGCGGATAATCGGGAACAGAGTACACGCCCTATTGTGGGGACCAAATCATTTGCCAGAGCCGACTTGTGTACGAACGCATTTGCTCCGAGCGCGTTCGCGAGGGCTAAACCGTCCTCGGGCGAATAGTGGAGGCTAAGCAATATGATCTTGGAGGAAGGTGCGCGTTGACGGATCTCGTAGGCCGCTTCGAGTCCATTCATTTGGGGCATAACCAGCGAAGCCTCAGTGAGAAGAGCCCGCAGGGTCCTGCGCACTGCCGGGTGGTCGTCCACCAATAGGACACGCCCTAGCATTTGCGAATCATTTCCTTCGCTTTGTGCTACGGCACAGGGGGGACACGCGTGCCGAGCAATTAAACTCTCAGACGCCCGCGCTTTGGAACAGCCCGCTTAGAAGAATTAGGGCTAAGCTTGGACGAGCGTTCTTCCGCACGGAATGCGGCATCCGCTAAGTTGAGGAAGCGGTTGAGAAAGATGACTTCCTCATCGCTTTCCGCTTCCGTACGCAGAAAGAAGTCGTCGCCAACAACCAAGATGCGGTTAGGGTCTGTCATCAGACCTTACAAGGCCGGAAAGTAAATCGCGGGAGGACGAAGGACGCAATAAGTGAGTCGATGTATTTGCGCTAGGCTGGGCGTACCGTTACCAGTTCGGTAAGGAAGTCAAAAACGGAATTCCGGTTTCTACCCCACACCACTTCAAGGAATATACCCGCTTGTTCAGTTCGGTGAAAAATTCATACTGGCGAACGTTCAATAGCCTAAAAGGAAGCCTGTTCTAGCGAAGAAAATTGGGGGTTAACGAGCTATGAACGGTGCTACGCAGCGGCCGAATCCTCGTCGGATGCTTTTCGATGGGCGAATTGAGAAGCGCGTCCCGATGGCGGTTCAGGTTTACCTTGTAAGGACGAAAGAGCCGCACGCTTCCGAAAGAGCGCTCGCGGAGAATGTCAGTCCCCACGGCGCTAGGGTGAGGACCAAGCAGGTCTGGCAGCCTGGTGAAGAACCGTTGATTACCCCCTTGGCAAGCGACTTCCCGCAGCCAGCGCGAGTGGTCTATTGTCAGCCAGGGGCGGACGGTAGCTTTTGCGTTGGAGTGGAGTTCGAGGGGCGCTCCGTCAAATGGGGAGATTGGTCTACGGGGAAGCCCCGCTAAGTGTTTGACCGTCAGCGGAAATGAGAGTCAATGCACAAAGGCAAGGTCGGGCAGCCACGCAAAGTTAGATTAAGGAGGTCGATGCTCCAGACGGATAGCAAAACTTTTTTCGGCCATGACAAACCGTATAGGCGATTCGGTGAGGGTGGTCCTGCGTGGCCCATTGCGGCGATGGCAGCGATGGGTTGCTGAGGAGGTTCGGGCAGCCAGCCCTGACTGCAGGATGCGGCGCGCGCGCAGTCGGAAGGGGCTGGTCCCCCTTTTCGGCTGCGTATACGTTATCCCGTTACGACTTTGACTCGCGACGCAGCTACCCTTAGACTCTTTCCAATGAGTTCATTCCCGCGATATCCCCGGGTGCGTTCGCAATGGCGTGAATTCGTCACGCCCGCCATTCGCAATCTGGTGCTCGCCTGTGTCGGCGTCTTTCTGATTCAGACGATGCTCGAACTTTTCAGCCCGGCCGGGTATCGCGTGATGATCCGCGAGTTCGGCCTCGTACCGCTGGCAGTGACTCACGGGCTTCGGCTTTGGCAGCCGGTGACCTACATGTTCCTGCACGGCGGCCTCTGGCACATCTTGCTGAACATGCTTTTTCTCTGGATGTTTGGCGTGGACCTGGAACGCGCCTGGGGTTCGCACCGCTTTTACACCTACTTTTTCCTGACGGGCATTGGCGCGGGCGTGATCAACATCGTCGTGAAGACCATCCTTGACCCGCACGGCTTCGGGACATCGGCGGTTGCCACCATTGGGGCCTCAGGGGCGATTTATGGAATCTTGCTGGCCTCGGCCATCATGTTCCCAGACCGCAAAATCTGGCTCATTCCCTTCCCCATAACCATCCCCATGAAGATCTATGTCATCGGCGCGGGCGCCATCGAATTTTTCCTGACGCTCGGCTCGGGCGCCGGCGACAACGTCAGCCACGTCACCCATCTCGGCGGCATGCTCGTCGGCTACCTCTATCTGCGCCGCGGTTCCTGGTTCTATCGCGCACGCAACGGCATCTCCGATTGGCAGCGGGGTCGCGCGCGTCGCAAGTTCGAGGTTTATATGCGCAAACACCGGGAGGAGCCGCCCTCTCGCCCCGACCACTGGGTGAACTAAAACGCCCAGCCGCCGGCGTGGAAAATCCGCGCGAAAATAAATCTGCAGCGAAACCTGACCGATCGTAATCGCACTTTCCACAAAGAGGCGCTGACTTCGCAAGAAACTTATTCGGAGAGTTTCCTCCGAATTTCCTCCAGGCGGCTTTGCGCGTCGCTCATGGTGGGAGTCATTTTCAAGGCCGCTTCATAGGCGCTTGCTGCTGATTTTAGATCGCCCTCGTCCTCCAGTACACGTCCAAGCCAAAAATAGGCGAAGGAGGAGGAGGGCAAGAGCTGTGCCGCTTGCAACAAATCCCTATGTGCTGGAGCAAGAGTTTTCTGTCCATATTCGACGTAGCCGCGGCCCAGCAGGCTGTTCGGTTCGTTGGGATTTATCCCGAGAGCTGCGTTGTATTCCGACAAAGCCTCTGTTTGCCGGCCCACCAGGAGCAAAAGCGTGCCTAGATTGTTGTGCGTCCGAACGGCTTCGTCGGCATTGGAAGTGTACGTAAGCGCCAGCCGGTATTCGCGCATAGCCTCGTCAAACCGCTTCTGTTTCTGCAGCATTGTGGCTAGATTGTAGTGAGCCTGAGAGGACCGCGGTTCGTAATCAACAGCCTTCTCAAAACGCGGCATCGCGAGATCTGGGCGTCCCATTTCAACAAGCGCCTCACCCAAATTATTCTCGGCAATCGCGTTCCGGCGGGTGACCTGCAATGTGTGCGAGAAAAGCGTATAACTGTCGCGCCAGTATCCAATCTGAGTGCGGGAAACCCAAGCGTAGCCGCAGAAAGCAAGGAGCGTAATTACTGACAGGAGCCATTTCGATGACGGAATCCGCGCGGCCAATTCGCTCCCCAGCCAGACGGCCATGAGAAAGAGTCCCAGAAAAGGGATATAAGCGTAGCGATCAGCCATCGCCTGCCGCCCTGCTTGCGTCAGGCCGATCATCGGGAGCATCGTGACTAGATACCAGAGCCAGCCGAAAAGAAGATACCGTCTTTCGCGGTAATGCCATATCACGCCGGTGATGGCTGCCAACACGAGCGCGGCTCCGACGACCTTCCAAAGCACAAGGGAGTCCTCCGGATGCGGATAGAACACTGCCAAACGTGACGGCCAAATGCCCTTGAGCAGATAGACGGCGTACGAGTAGATAGCGTTTTTCTCCCGCAACTTCATCGGCAGCAAAGCTGTGGAAGCGAATGCGCCGCCGGCCCGAGCCGCATGTGCCGCCAGGAGTGTAGCGGTGCTCGATAGGGCGAGCAGCGGCGCCTTTTCCGCCACCAGCCTCGCAAAATTGGCGCCGAAAACCCCCTTTCCCGCCGAGGGAAAGCCCGGGATTCCGAGTCGCTCCAGGGGCCAATAATCGATCAAAAGCAGCACGGCGGGGAGCGTGACGATCATGGGCTTCGCCATCGACCAGGAAAAATGCCGTGCATAGCAGGGACTTGCGTTCCGCGATCCACGCCACCGGCTCCACATTCAACGGGAACACTGAAAAGAGTGCCGCAAGGATCGCGCTGCGCAGCAAGTAGCCCGTTGCTTTCCGCAATAACAGAAACAGCAACACAACATTGAGCGTGTGCCACAAGATGCTGACCAAGTGATGGCCAGCCGGTGCTAGCCCGAAGAACTGAACATCGGCCATGTGTGAAACCAACGTCAGCGGGTGCCAATTGCCGGTGCTGGTGTCAGTAAGAGCCCAACGCACGTTGCTCCACGACAGGCCCTCGCGGATGTGCTCGTTTGCCGTGACGTAGACGTCGTCGTCGTAGTTGACGAAATTGTGATGCAGGGAAGGTTCGTACAAGGCGAGGGTAGCCGCCGCCAGAAACAACGCCAGCAACACGGTTTGCTCGCGTGGTGATCGCATCAGTTGAGCGAACCCACGCGTGGCGCCGCTCCCAGTTGTCCCGCACTCCGGCTGCGCGCTTGATTCCGCCGCGATCGACATAACCCCTGCCTGGCGTTCCGAACGCGCTGCGCTGCTACGGAAGAGTCGCTGCGGCGCGTAGCTTCGCAAGCGCGCTCTGCGCGGCCTGGTTGAGAGGATCGGTTTCAAGCCCGCGCTCGTATTCGAGAGTCGCGGCGGCAATTCTGCCCGCCTTCGCATGAATTTCCGCCAGCCCGAAATGCGCCGGCGAGTCAATGGGGTTCAACTCCGACGCCTGAGCAAACAATTTAGCAGCCGCGTTCAGGTCATTCCGCTCCATCGCAGCGCGTCCAAGCGCATCCAAGGCGTCCGAGCTGGCTGCCACCTCGAGCGATAGCCGGTATTGCTCCTCGGCATCTTTCCTGCGGCCTCGATCCAGGCAGAACTTCGCATAAGCATTTCGTGCCTCCACGTCGAACGGCGAGAGCTCCAGCGCTTTCTGGTATTCTGCCTCCGCCGCGGAAGAGTCTCGGACGCTATCCAGCGCAGCCGCGAGATGTACGTGCGCCTTCGGAAATTGCGGCCGCGCTGCGATGGCTCGCTGGAAATAGGCGATCGCTTCCGGGTACTGCTTTTCCGATGCTGCGGAAATCCCAAGATCGTCGAGCGCGAAGACATTATTGGCATCTTCCGCGAGCGCCATACTCCACTCCGCGCGCGCTTCTTCCTTTCGATTGGAATTCCAATACACCCCGCCCAGATTCGCATGCAATGTCGGGTTCGTCGGATCTTGCTTTACCATCGTTCCATAGAGTCGC
>QHYR01000105.1 GCA_003223315.1 Acidobacteriota bacterium
CGGCTGGTTCCAGTTCTACTTGCAAGGTGGCGCTTACAACCTACCGGACTTAGGGGTGCCATTCATTAAGACAACCGACACGTTACCGGATTTCTACGGGCCGTTCCCGCAAGGCTATTTGAAGCTGGTCAAGGGCAATTTCAACGTGGAGGTGGGTGCGCTACCCACGCTGATCGGAGGCGAATACACATTCAGCTTCGAGAACATGAACATCGAGCGCGGCATCGTGTGGAATCAGGAGAACGCCGTAAACAGGGGCGTGCAAATCAGCGACACGTTCAAGAAGCTTAGCTTGACCTTTAGTTGGAACGACGGCTTTTATTCCAACGTCTACAACTGGCTATGGGGGAGCGCATCATACGCTTTCAATTCATCCAATACGCTGGCGTTCGTGGCTGGCGGGAACGCTGGGCAGACGACGTCTAGCAGTTTCGCCACGCCTTTTCTGCAGAACAACGGCGCGATCTATAACGTCCTTTACACTTACAGCCACGAGAGTTGGGTGATCGAGCCGTACTTTCAGTACACGCACGTGCCAGCGAACACGAGCCTCGGAATCCTGAAGAGCGGGTCCACGAACGGCGGGGCCCTCCTGCTCACCTACAACTTCAAGCACGGAATATCGGTGGCGGTGCGGCCAGAATACATAACCAGCAACGGCAGCGCCACGGACCCATTAGCCCTCAACTTGCTGGGCTATGGCGCTGGCAGCAACGCCTTCGCGTTTACGGTGACGCCGACCTACAAGAAAGATGGCTTTTTCCTGCGCGGCGACATCTCGGTTGTTGACGCTCGCAGCGCCACGCCGGGTCTAGTGTTTGGTCCCCTCGGTGTTAACACCAAACAAACTCGCGGCTTGGTTGAAGCCGGGTTCATGTTCTGAGCAGCGTGGTTCCGTTTGCTGGAATCCTTCGGAAAGGAGGTTGGAGTCAAGAGCCCTTCGTATCTAAACTTGTGCATTTATGATTTCGCTGCGCTTCCGGTGCGGTTTATGAGCAGCACCGGGCGCGCGGACGCGAATCGGGCAGATACAGTAGCAAGACCCGCGCGAAGCGGCTTCGGCGCGGGTCTTGCCGTCGATCATTTGAAGAGACAGAATGGGCAGCGGCCGGTTCCAGTAATCGAAGCAAATACGGTTCCTGCGGTGGCTGCCAGAGTCGCAACCAGTACTGCAACGAGCGCGTAAACCTTCTTCATTTGTGGCCTCCTTTCTCAACAAGCTTTGACGGTCTCTCAGCTCCCCGAATAAGAGGCTAATCCCTAAAGCCGAGTGGAGAGTCAAGTGCTCTTTGAGAGCGAGTCAGGGGCAAGGGTGCGCTCGATTAGCACGCAGATGGCGTCCGCAGAGATGCGCTTTTTCCCGGAACGCTTCCACTTGCGCACCGCTCGGCTGAGTTCCTGGCGAAACTTCGATAGATGCCGAATTTGCTGCTCCAGCTCGCGCAGATGCCGTCGGGCGATGCTAATTACTTCGGCGCACGGGCAATCGCCTTGCTGGCGCGTGCGGAGAATGCCGCGAATCTCCTGCAAAGAAAAACCGAGCGACTTTGCCTGGCGTATAAATAGCATCCTGCGAATATCCGGCTCCGCGTAGACGCGGTAACCAGATTCCTTTCGCTGCGGCCTCGGGAGCAGACCGAGTTGCTCGTAGAAGCGTACGGTTTGCACGCGAACGCCGACGCGGGTTGCCAACTGTCCTATCAGCACATTGAAAGTTTAAACCCTACAGTGGGCTGTAAGGTCAAGGGAGGAAACTGCAACGGAATTAACGGAACTGCCCAAATTCCTCGCTGTGGGTGATGAATTCAGGATAGGCGCCGGCGCCCTGGCTCATCGCTACCTCTCTGATCCTGAGAATGGACGCAGCCGCACGAAGAGAGCGACGCCGAGAGGATGCGAACCATAGATTGGTTTCAATACGTCCGGTACGCCATAGGTGGTAAATTGCGCGCCGACGGCAGAAGCAAGGTGCGGAATCAGGTCGAAGTCGTGGTCATAGCCGAAGGTATACGCTTGAACACGTCCAATCGGCTCTTCTCTAAAGCCGGGTGGTAGGGGATTCTCGCCAAGGATTAGTTCATTTGACCGCTCGACATTCTCGATACGGGTCCAACCATAGTTTCCGACGTGAAAGCGAACCGTAGATTCAAGAACGTAGCTGTTAAAGATGGAATTATCTTGGAGCGAACGGGTGCGCCCCCACAGAAGTGTGCTGGCCCAATTCCCGCGGGGAAGGGGACGATTGTACATAATCGAGGCGGTCATGCGCTCTTGATCTTCGGTGGGAAAGAGCGCCTCCGAGCTCTTGATGCGTCCGTAGGAATATTGCCCACTCCAGTTCTTTCTGGGCTGAACGGTCAAGCGACTGCTCCACGAGTCGATCTTTCCTTGATCGATGTTCCAGCGGAATTCATCTGGTTCGCGGCCGTGGAAACCTGAAGCTTCAATCCGCACGATGCGATACGCCAGGCCGACCGTGACAACATCATCTGCGATGTGCGTGGAATCTTCTTGATGGTGCCCGAGCGTTGCTACCGGATCTTCAAAAGCAGAAGCGCGGTGAGGATAAGCCGTAGGTCCCATCGCTGGATCGCCCATTGGAGCGAAATAGAAAGACAGCAAGGTCTTCTCGCCCAGCTTGAGATCATAGAGTGCCGCCAATTCCATGATGAAGTCGTGGGGATGCTGACCGTCCACGATGGGGACACCAAAAGCGGTCTCGCCTTGTTGGAACAGAAGCGGGTATCGCCTTTGGGTCACCGTGGCAGGTTCAAAACTGAGCATGGCGCGCATTGTAAAAATCCCCCGCCCGATCTCTCGTTGAGCCATGCCCATAAACCAGTTAGTAGAGAAAAACCGGTCCCGTCCGCGGGCGCTCGTTTGCTGTTCATCGAGCACAAAAACGTTCGCGTGAAACATCAACATCCAGGACTTTTTCATCGTCATGAGCATGGGCGCCGGCGTCGAGTTTGGCTCCATGCTCGTGCCCGACGTGGCATGGTGGGCAATTGCCTGGAGGAACGTTTGCGGCTGCATGCCCTTCATACTCATCAAGCCAGTCTTACCCATCTGCATACCAGTGGTTCCTTCATGGCTGCCACCCTGCGCCGATTCTCCACCGCCCGGTTGCTGATCGCCCGCTTGCTGGCCGGAAGATTCGGGGCATCCTGGCATTCGCATGCCTGGCATGCATGGGGACCCTTGCTGCCCGCCGCCCTGCTGCGCAGCGGCCAGCGCGGGAGAAATCAGAAGCAAAACAACTACCGCCCAAAGACGATTCATATAAAAGGCTCCTCGGCCGAAGTTGACCGCCAGTTAGGCGAACGACGACCAAATACGTCGCGATGGCAAACGGAAAATTTCGCTGGCTGTCTAAATTGGGCGGAGTTCTAGATTCTGAGATGGATCGAGATAGGACTTATTGCGGCGAGATTGGACGGTGAAGCTTTGGTCTTGATATAGGAACGGCTAAGCAGATTCACGCGAAGCGGCATCACACCGACCGCTACCGCGTGGGTGATCTTGAACTGACCGTGGTCCGTGCCTACAGCAGATACGGAAGCCTGACTACATTTTTGGTGCGTGCAAGAAACGCCGTTGAGCACGACCATTCCGGTATGGGCGTCCGATTGGGCCTCATCAAGGTCTATATGGTTTGCTGGCTCATGTCCATTCCGGGCATTATTCCGGTCTGTTGGTCTTGTGTTTGGACCGTCGCCGACGGACAGCCAGAACGAAGTGTTTGAAACGAACAGGAGAGGTCGCACGCGGAGGCCAAGGAGGACATCGCGAGCAGCGTGATGGTGAGCACCGCCGCTAATGAGCCCTTAAAGCGCATGAGCGGATTGTACTACATCCTTCGACTTCGCCGCGCTTCCGGGTGCTCCTCATAAACAGCACCCGGCAGTGCTGCTTTCGGAAGAGTAAAATCGAGGTGGATGGCAACCGCCGCTATCTTCGCGTGCGATCTTATACGCCGCGCTCGACGCATACAGCTTCTTACGATCATATGGATGCTTGCCGAGGCCGTGATTGCCCTCGGGGCGGCCTGGCGGGCAAAGAGCCCCGCGCTCCTCGGCTTTGGCGGAGATAGCGCCGTTGAATTGCTTTCCGCGGCGGTTGTTTTCTGGCGATTCCATTCAAAATCGGAATCCGAATCGATGCCGGCTGAAAAGATCGCGAGCCGCATCGCGGGCGTTCTGCTCTTCGTAGTTGCCGGATTCGTTCTCGTTGTTTCGACCCTGGCAATGCTGGGTTACGAGGAACCTCGGCCCAGTCTATTGGGCATCGTTCTGCTGACGGCATCGGCATTGGGCATGCCCTGGCTGGCAAGCCAAAAGCGGAAGTTGGCCGCGCAGCTCTCAAGTGCCGCCCTAAATGCCGACGCTGCGCAGTCATCGGTTTGCGGTTATTTATCGTGCATCGCGCTCGCAGGATTAGCTGCCAATTCCATCCTCCACAAATCCTGGACAGATCCAATCGCGGCATTGATTCTCGTTCCGTTCATCCTAAAGGAAGGTTGGGAAACCATGCGCTCTTCTCGACTTCACTGCGGTGGTTGTTCGTAAGCTGTCTATCCAATGTGTCAGGTTCAACGGAACTGGCCGAATTCCTCGCTGTGGGTGACGAACTCAGGATACGCGCCGGCGCCGAGTTCGTAGAGATCAAGACCCTGCCTTTCGCCCTCCATGGGCACCCGCTGCGGCCAGATTCGATTCAAGGCGAAGTTCAGGCCATAGGTGAGCGGCAAAATAAAACCGATCAGCGTGGCAACGGCCACGAGCTGCGCGAGCCACTGACCCGAATCGCGGGCGGCTGAAGCGCCCGGCAGATCTCCCGCTACATTCATGACGGAGGCGGGGACGCGCGCAAAGATGCCTACGGCCAGCAAACCCCAGATACCGGCGACGGCGTGCACGGAAATGGCCCCGCCGGGATCGTCTACGCCGAAGTGCAATTCAAACCATTCCACCGAATAAGTGACCAGCGCGCCGGCAATGCCCCCGATCACCAGAGCCGCGACGGGGCTGACGAACGCACAAGACGCGCTGCTGGCTACCAATCCACCCACCCAGCCGTTGGCGCTGATGGAGACATCGGGACGGCCGAAACGCAGGCCCGTGATGAGGACAGCCGCGAGGAGGGCGGCGCCGGCGGCGAGAGCGGTATTCATGGATATGAGAACAACGCGAACCGGGGCGGCGCCCGTAAACAACATGGCGCCAGCGGAATTCAGCCCGAGCCATCCGAACAGGGCCAGGAAACAGCCGAATAGAATCAGAACGGCGTTGTGCCCGGGGATGGCGGTGGGCATTCCTTCAAGCGAATACTTGCCGCGGCGCGGGCCGAGAATCCAGGCGAGCGCGAGCGCAGTCAAGCCGCCCACGGCCTGAATCGTGCCGCTGCCTCCGGCATCGATGACTCCGCGGCCCATCGCCGCATTGATTCCGAGTTGCGCGAGCCAGCCACCTCCCCAGACCCAATGCGCGAAGAGGGGATAAGTGCATCCGGCCAGCAGGGCTGTGGAAGCGCAGGCGGCAGACAATTTCCAGCGATCCAGGCAGGCGCCCAGTGGGATCAGGGCAGCCAATCCCACACTGAAGATTTGCAGGCAGGCGGCGAGCGAAAGGGCAGAGGCGTTGAAATCCATTCCCCGAAAAAAGAACGGCGCTCGCGCGAGCCAGTTCCATTGCCGGCCCGCGACCACGATCACGTGGGCGGGAGCTCCGATATATCCCTGCCAGGCGAAACCGCAAATGAGGTAGGCGCCCGCGGCGACCGCGAAAATGCACAGCGAGGCGAGCATCGAGTGGGCGGCGCTGCGCGAACGGCCGAGTCCGGTATTGATGAGCGCGAGTCCGGCGATGGCTAAGGGAGCCAGAAGGATCAGAACGATGATCAGGGCAATTTCTGTTATGGAGATGGGTATGCGCACGAGGTTACTCTTTTTCGCGGCCGGCGAGAGGGTTCGAGCGGATGGCCAGCGTCAAGCCGATGATTTCCACGCCCACTCCGGCAAGGACAAAAATCGTTCTCGCGTTCGCGGGCAGGAGAAGAACAACGGCGGCCGCAACAATGGCCCATCCGGCGAGCAGCAATAGAAAGCCGGCCAGCTTCATGCACATCCCTGTGCCTGGGAAGAGGAGCGCGCCCAAGCCTACCGGCAATATCACATAACTTAATTGTTTCGGCTATCAAAGTTTGCGCCTTCCGGAGCGATTGCCGCTGGCAGTATCGGGGACAGCCGGAACTGCAGATCCCTCGGCCCGCGGCCTCGGGATGACAGGATGGCGGAAATGGGAGATCCCACCTTTCAGAATGCGCAAGGTGGGGCACCCGAAAAGCTTTCTCGCGGCGCGCGCCAGACGCGAAGCGGCTACAAAACCAGTGCGCCATCATGCGCAGCCGCACGGTCGACGCGAAATCACGGCGAATATGCCCATGCCGACCGGGCGGCGCCAATCAAAAATCCCGATGGGTTTGATCGAAACGTTGCGTTTTGCGTTGCGGGACACTGCGGCTATTCTTCCCCCGCTCGCGGCTGCGACGCTCCGGGCAGCAGGAAATCCACGACGAAAGAGGCAATTTTAGATGGCCGAAAAAAGCACCACGGAGATGAAAGCCACCTTGGGCCTCACAGGGCTGACGATGAACGCCATGGCGCTCATCGCACCCGGGGCCTTCCTTTGGCTGACGTTCTCGATCCAGGCGACTACCGGGGTAACCGCGCCCGCGATGTGGCTTGGCATTTTTGTCGCCTTGCTCCTTTGCTTGGCAACTGCCGTTGCTTATGCAGAGCTCTCGAAGCTCTATCCCGGTCCCGGTAGTTCGTACTTTTTCGCGGAGCAGTCCTTCCTGAATCACGAAAAGCATTGGCGTTATGCTCGCCTGGCGAAGTTCATCGTGGGCTGGGGCTCGCATCTCTACTACTGGATTTACCCCGGTGTGATGGTGGCGGTGACAGGAATCTTCGCTGGCTACGTGGTCGGCACACTCTGGCCGAACTTCATGAGCGCCTCCAATCCGGGGACGTTGTTCATGATGGTGTTTGCAATCCTGTTTGCTCTGGGCGTGTCCTACATCGCCCACCGCGGCGTTACGGGCTCGACGGCGGTGAACGTGGCCATCAACGTCATTCAGATCAGCGCGCTTTTGATCTTTTCGGTGATCGCGATTGGCTACCGGCTGAATCACCCGCCGGGAAGCGTGGCCTGGCAGTTCGATTCGGTGTCCGGCGAGGCTTATGCATATCAGTTTGCCACGACGCAGGCAACGGCCAACGGGCAGACCACAGAGACGATCACGCGGGATGCCAACATGGTGCCGCAGCCGAAACTGGATGCTGCCGGAAAGCCGGTGCCCTACCAGATCAGCTATCCCATGGCAGACGAAAAGGGCAACTTTCTGAGCCACGGCAGCGCTGGTTCCGTTCTCGCAGCCCATAACTGGGGCTTCGTCTTCGTGCAAGCGACGGTGGCGATTCTGATCCTAGTGGGATTCGAGTCGTGTACGGCCCTGGGCGGTGAAGCCAAGAATGCCAAACACGATATACCGATCGCGGTGATCACCTCACTCCTGGTTCAGGGGGCTTTTTGTTACCTCTTCGAGTATTTCGCCGCGAACTACTTCCTCAATAGCGGTTACACCATGATGACTGCTCAGGGGTCATCCGCACCCCTTGGCGACATGATGATTGCAGTCGGCGATGCCTTGTTCGGTGCCGGGCGAGGACGCATCTTCATGTTGATCGAGGCCATAACCGTATTCCTGGCGCTGATCGGCACGACGCTCTCCTGCATCAACACCGGCGCTCGCGTGACCTATGCGATGGGCAAAGATCAGGAAGTGCCGGAACACTTCGGAATGCTGCATGAGAAGAACCTTAGCCCGCACCGGGCCATTTGGGCTCTTTGCATCATTTCAATGATTTTCGGTTGCATCGCGTTGCTGATGCCTTTCGGTGATGCCGGAGCCATTGCGGATTCAGCGATCCAGAGCTTACCGCACGGTCTGTGGTCCAGCGTATGGTTTGCGAGCAGCCATGACCACATGGCGGCGCTGCCACAATCGCTTCTGACGGTGACGCTGGCTTCCAACTTCGGCACGTTCCTGTTGTACATGCTGAGTTGCGTGGTTTGCATCGTGGCCTATCAGGGGCATCCGAACTTCAGCTTCGTGAGACATATGCTGATACCCGTGTTTGGATTGCTAGCCAACCTGGCCTGCATGGCCTTCTACGTGATCGGGCCGTTTATGGGTTACGGCACGGTCAAGGAGCCGCTGCTGGCGTTAGGAGTCGCGGCAGTCTGGGCCATCTACGGTGGGATCTACTTCACCCGAATGAGCAGGTCGACAGGCCGGACGACCTTCGTTGTGAGCCGCGAGGGGAGGGCCTGATCGAGAAGAAAACGTGAGTGGGAAGCGGATCGGGGCGGACGCGGCGAGCGCAAACGAGCGCGACAGACGTTCGCTCCGATCGCATTTGCGGAGTTACCATGTTTGAGGTTTACCGAGGACAGAGGCTACCACCCCAACACGCGCAAAACCGGCGCATGTTGGGGACCCCGGGGGACGTGGCGCGCGGCGGACCCATACCGGCCGCGCATCGGCCATTTGAAGACGCCATGCTGGAGATCGACTTCGCCGAACTCTCGGATCCGGGACGGGTTCGGCTGGAAAACGAAGACTGCCTGGGCCACGTGGCTCCGGATACGCCGGAACAGGCGCGCAGCCGGGGATGGTTGTTTGCGGTGGCGGACGGCGTAGGAGGACAAGAAAAGGGCGAGGTGGCGTCGCGAACGGCGATCGAGGCGGTGCTGGAGGGATTTCGCGAGGCGAGCAGAGGGGAGCAGCTGAGCGGTTTGCTGGAAAAGCTGGTGAGGCGGGCGAACACGCGCGTGCTCGATGCCGGAATGAATTCGGGCATGGCGACGACGTTGGTGGCCTGCGCGCTGCGTTACGACCGCGCGGTGGTGGCGCACATCGGCGATTCACGGTGTTATCTGGTCCGCGGGAAAGCCGCCACGCCGCTGACACGCGATCACACCCTCGCAAATGAGCATGCCCGGCTGGGGTTGCTAAGTGCGGACGAAGTCGCAGAGGCCGAAACACGGCACATATTGAGCCGCTCGCTGGGAAGCGAGCTTTCCGTAAGCGTGGAGGTAAGCGACCATCAGGTTTTCCCCGGGGATACTCTGCTGTTGTGTTCGGACGGGCTGCATGGGGCGCTTTCGGCCGAGGAGATCGCGCGCGTGGTGAGCGAAACCGCGGACGTGGAACTGGCCGCGCGCAGGCTGGTGGCGCTTGCCAACGAAAAGGACGGCAGCGATAATGTCACGGCCCAAGTGGTCCGCGTTCAGAATGTGGAACGCGTGGGCATGTACCGCGGGCGGCCCTACAAGCTGCGTTGAAGGAGGGCCCGCGCCGGCCTTCCGGCAGTGACCCGCGCTCGCGATGACGTCACTCCATCCCGGCGCCCAACTCGATCATTACCGCCTGGAAAATCTCGTTGCCCGGAGCGGGATGGCGTCCATCTACCGGGCCACCGACCTGGAAAGCGGCCGTCCTGTAGCCATCAAAATTCCCCATCCTGAAGTGGAGGCCGATCCGCTCTTTTACGACCGCTTCAAACGGGAAGAAGAGATCGGCAAGAAGCTCGATCATCCCGGCGTGATGAGGGTGTACGGGGATGAGGACCGCAGCCGCGTATACATCGTCATGGAGTGGGTGGACGGGAGACTGCTGCGGCAGATTCTGATCGAACAGAAGAAGCTTCCCATCGACCGCGCCGTGCGCATCACTCTGGGAATCTGCGACGCGCTGGAATACATCCACAGCAAAGGCGTGGTGCACCGGGACCTAAAGCCGGAAAACATCATGGTGGATCGCGAGGATCACGTTAAGCTCATCGATTTCGGGATCGCCGGGAGCGCAGGGATGCGGCGGCTGACGTTTGCCAAACTGACGCGCGCCATGGGGACGCCGGATTATATCTCGCCGGAGCAAGTGAAATCGAAGCGGGGCGATGCCCGCAGCGATATCTACGCGCTGGGCGTGATGCTCTACGAGATGCTCACGGGCGAAGTTCCTTTCCATGGGCCGAGCGCCTTTGCCATCATGAACGACCGGCTGCTGAATAATCCGGTGCCTCCGCGCGAGCTGAATCCGGAGATTTCGCCGCAGCTACAGGAGATTATCTATCGCGCGCTGGAACGCAATCCCGCGAACCGATACGCCAGCGCCCATGAATTTGCGCACGATCTGCGCAATCCTTCAGAGGTAGGCGTAGCCGAAAGGCCGGAGCTGCGCGACTGGAGAACGCGGCGCTCGCCGCGGGCCCGGCGCATTCTCCTTTATGTAATTCTGGCTCTTATTCCCGTCGTGATTTTCGGGCTTTTACTCTACGTAGCGATGCACCACAAGTAACGGCGGACTCCGGCATTCTCTAAAAAGAGGCGCGCAATGCAGTTTTCGCTTCCGTTGGCGATGCTGATTGTGTTCGGCTCGGCCAAGCTCATCTCCGAACTTTTCGAGCGCGTGGGCCTGCCGGGAATCGCCGGCGAAATCCTGGCGGGAATCCTGATCGGGCCGAGCGTGCTCAATTGGGTAGCGCCCAACGAAACGATGAGGGCGCTCTCGGACCTCGGCGTGCTGTTCCTGCTCTTCAGCATTGGGCTCGAAGTGCAGTTGGCGGATCTGCTGCGGGTAGGGCTGCTCTCCACGTTTGTCGCCACTTTGGGCGAGGTGGCGCCGTTTCTGGCGGGATGGGGAATTCTGCTGGCGTGGGGCGGAACGGCGCACGCGGCGCTTTTCATGGGGGCAGCGCTGGTGGCCACGAGCGTGGGGATTTCGGCATCGGTGCTGAAGCGCAAGGATCTTCTGCACCATCGCGCGAGCCAGATCATTCTGGCGGCGGCGGTGATTGATGACGTGCTTGGACTGATCGTGCTGGCGATGGTGAGCAGCGTGGCGCGCGGCCGCTTCAATTTGGCGGAGATTGTGGTGACGGCGGGGCTGGCGACTACTTTTGTGGTTGCCACGGCGATCTGGGGGACCAGGGTGGTGTCGCGGATATTCCCTCATTTTCATTCGCGAATTCGCGCCGACGAGGCGCAATTCGATGTGGCCATGGTGCTTCTATTCAGTTTGGCGGTCCTGGCTTTCTATGCGGGTGTGGCGGCGATTGTGGGAGCATTTCTGGCCGGACTGGCGCTGGCGGACAACGCGGATTCGCGAGTGCGCCATCTGACGCGAGGCGTGACCGAGCTTCTCGTGCCGTTCTTCCTGGCGGGAATCGGATTGAACTTTGATGTTGGGATTTTCCGCTCTCGATCGACGGTGCTGATGTCGCTGGTGATTTTGATCGCAGCGGTAGCTACGAAAGTGATCGGCTGCGGATTGGCGACGCTATCGAACGGATGGCAGACTTCACTGCGCGTGGGAGTGGGCATGATTCCGCGAGGCGAGGTGGCCATGGTGGCGGCACAGCTCGGGCTGAGCATGCTGATCCTGAGCCCGGCGGTTTACAGCGTGATTGTGTTTGTGGTGGTGGCGAGCGCCCTACTGACGCCGCCTTTACTGAAGATGGCCTTCGCCGCGGCGGCGCATCAAGCGCCGTAGGCCGGTGCTATTTGCGGAGCGAAGCGCCTTCGGGGGTTCCTTTGGAAGCGCGGCTTTGGGTATGCACAGCCCGGGCCGCCGAAGCAGCTTCATGCAGGCGAAATTCCTTGTGCAGGGTGAGCACGGCATGCTGCATGGCTTCCGCTTCGACGACGAGCGATATATTGTACTCGGAGGAGCCCTGCGCGATGGCGATGATATTGATTCCTTCCCGCCCCAGCGCCGAAAACGTGCGCCCGGCGATTCCCGGTATGCCGTGCATGTTTTCGCCTACCACAGCAACGACGGCGATGCCGGAATTGGAGGAAACGTGCTCCACGGTTTGCTCCGCGATCTCCGGAGCAAAGGCCTGGCGAAGAGCTTCGACGGTGCGTTTCTCGTCCGCGGAGGGGATCACGAAACAGATGTCGTTCTGCGAGGAAGATTGAGAGACGAAGAGCACATCGGTGCGCAGCGCCGCCGTCGCAGCGAATGATCTTGCCAGCACGTCGGGCAGGCCCACGATGCCCGGCCCGCCGACGGTAATCAGCGTCACGCTGCGGATGGCGGTCAGAGCCTTAACACCCCCGCCATTGGAGCTGCCTCGGGCGGTGATTTTCGTGCCCGGTTTTTCCGGCGAGAAGCTATTGCGGATCCATACCGGCACGCCGGCGGCGGTGACCGGCCGCAGCGTGTTGGGGTGCAGCACTTTGGCGCCGAAATAGGCCAGTTCGGCGGCTTCGTTATAGGAGATCTCATCGATGGTGCGCGCTTCGGGAACAAGCTTGGGGTCAGCGGTTTTTACGCCGTCGACGTCGGTCCAGATGACCGTCTCCTGAGCGCCGAGAGCGGCGCCCAGGATGGTGGCGGAATAGTCGGAGCCGCCGCGGCCGAGCGTTGTGGGAACGCGCTCCAAGGTCGCGCCGATGAAGCCGGTCACGACGGGCACCGCTCCCTTCTTCAAAAGGGGGCGCAGGCACTTCTCGGCGCGCTCGCGGGTGTGGTCCATCAAGGGTTCCGCGCGCCCGTGATGTGGATCGGTGACGATGACGTCCGTGGCAGATACGGGGACGCCGGACACGCCGAGTTCATTCAGGGCGGCGGCGAGCAAGGGCGTGGAGAGGCGCTCGCCCATGCCGGATATGGCGTCGAGCGCGCGAGGCGTCAGTTCCCTCAGCAGGGCGGTGCCTTGTAAGAGGCGTTCCAATTCGGCGAGGACCTGGGAGAGGCTTTTATCTACTTCAGCGACTCTCCGGTTATCGCGAACCAAAGCCTCGAGAGCCTTTTTGTGTTGTTTTTGAAGGTCGGCGAGCAGCTTCGAGGCGAACTCCGCTTCACCGGCTTCGGCGTGATGAGCGGCATCAATCAGCCGGTTGGTTACGCCGCTCATGGCCGAGACCACCACCACGACCGAGCCTTCCGACGCGGCGGACTTGACGATGGCGGCGGCGCGGGCGATGCACGCGGCGTCGCCGACCGAGGTACCGCCAAACTTCATTACGCGCAGCAGAGGCATTATGGGAGACTCACGGCGGGAGTTTCCGCAAATGCTTTCCACTCGATGGCAAAAACTTCAAAGTCGGGCCCTTTGCTGTTCATCCTTACTCCGTATTCCTTATTGCATCTTCCTCATTCCGTATTGCGCGCTGGGTATTCAACGGCTGGTGACCCGGGCTTCGCGGTTACGCAGTCGCGGCGCACAAGCTGTCGATTCTACAACCAGAAAAGCGGCAGCGCAGCGGAGTTCGTCTGGGCCGGGATACCAAAGTGGAACGGTTCAGGGTATTCAGGGGGTCAGTTTCCGAGAAGGCCGTTTCTGGGCGTACCTCGCCGGATCGCTGGCTGTCGGCCCCAAACTAATGCTGTTCGATTGTGGCAACGCTGCCCTCCTGCTGAAGGCCATTGCCGTGATTGCCAGATCTCGGAACAAGGCCTAAGATTGCGCCCATAACCAACGCTAAGGGAGGGCGCCAATGAAGAAATACTTTTTGATGACAGCGGTTTGCGCCGCGGCGATTTCGCTTTGCGCCGTTGCGCTGATGAAGGCGCAGGGCGAGGGCGAGAACGCGCGCGGAGGCGGAGCAGCGATACCGCAACTGCCATTTCATCTGGTGGAGAACTTTTTCCACTATCCCGCCAACTCTGTGGTGGGCCGCACGACTGGCGTGGCGATCAATCCCAAGACGGGCAATATCGTCACGCTCAATCGCGGCTATCACCCCGTGCTGGAGTTCAAATCGGATGGCAGCTTCGTGCGCTCTTGGGGCGAGGGTTCCACAATGTTCGTAGGCGCCCATGTTGTGCGCTTCGATCCACAGGGCAATCTCTGGTACGTGGATGCCGCCGATAACGAAATTTTCCGCTTCGACTCCGAAGGCCGCACCGTGGGCACGTTGGGAACAAACCCGGAGCCCTGGACTTGGCTGACGCATGTGATTGAGCGTGCCGCTCCAGACCAAGCCTCCTTCTATCAGGAGACGGACATCGCCTGGAGCAAGGATGGCAGCATGTTTGTCTCCGACGGATACGGCAATTCGCGCGTGGCGAAGTTCGATAAGGATGGCAACTTCGTCCAGGACTGGGGTAGGCGTGGCAACCAGCCGGGCTCCTTCAACACCCCTCACAGTATTGTGATCGACAATAACGACGTCATCTATGTCGCCGACCGTGGCAATAGCCGCATCCAGGTCTTCGATACTGAGGGCAATCGGAAAGCGGTTTGGAACCTGCCGACCGCGCCCTGGTCGCTCTGCCTCACCAATGGACCCAATCAGGTGATGTTCGTGGGCAGCGTGGGCCGGGTCTACAAGATGGACGTCACCGGCAAGGTCTTGGGCGCCTTCGGCCGCCACGGCCGCATGGCCGGCACCATTGACTCCGTTCACCAGATAGCATGCCCGGATGAGAAGACGGTCTATCTTGCCCACACCTTTGCCTCGCGCTTCGACAAATGGGTCGCGCAGTAAGGAGGACGCCGATATGGATCTGATCAGACGCAAAATACTGGCAACGGGCGCCGCGGCGACGGCGATGGCCGCCGTGCGGCGCGTGTTTGGCCAGCAGACTGGGAAAGGAGGAGTTGCCATGTCCTTCTACGAAAAGGGTCCCGTTCGCATCCACTATGAGGAGGCCGGTTCCGGCTTCCCGTTGTTGCTCATTGCCGGCGGGGGATTGAACTCGACGATCGCGGGCTTGACGAACCCCTTTAACTCGATCGAGGAGTTCAAGGGAGAGTACCGCTGCATCGCGGCGGACCTGCGCAACGCCAATACCGGTCAGTCCTCTGGTCCGCTGGAGATCGACCGGCCGTGGGATATGCACACAGACGACCAACTGGGTGTGATGGATCATCTGGGCATCAACAAGTTCATGGTGATGGGCTTCTGCATCGGCGGCCCATTCATCTGGAACCT
>QHYR01000106.1 GCA_003223315.1 Acidobacteriota bacterium
ACACGCACCGTCTCGGCCCGCCCGCGTCGCGTTATTCGTCCTCAAGGTTCCTGTAAATCCAATTGTAGTAAACCCCGCCAAGGCAAAGCACTATCCCAATAACCGCATCGATGGTGCGGTAAAGTGTTTTCGCCTTCATCAAGTCGGAAGCGGCCCAAATCGTCATTGCAATCCAAAATAAGCCGTTGAAGAAATTCCATGCGTGCTTCGTTCCACTGCTTTTCACCGTGCGGCGGATTCTACACCCAAAGAATAAAGGCCGGAACCTTTCGGCCCGGCCCGGCACATCGCGCGCATTTAGTTGTGATCCCCCTTCCCCTTTACTCGCGCGGTAAAACGACCATCCGACCAGGATGGCCGTCCCGAGCGACGAACCGGAACGAGGGATCTCTCTTAGTTGACTGTGAGGCCCAGCCTATTTACTCGTGCAGTAAAATAGAACATGCTCGAACTTTGTTCAGCCGTCCGGCGCGAAAAGGCTACCCACAGGATGCGCTTTTCGCGCTTAACTAAAGACGGCCGATTCCGAATTGCGCTCAAAGCTCCCCCTCCGCAACGTTCATCGCCCCTCATTGGCATTATTGGCATTCGATCTAACCATTTTAGAATGATATTCTTGCATATTTACAGAAATAAGTCCTTTGCAGTGATATCCTTGCGAAAAAATAGGGGGTGGGGTGGCGAAATATCTCACCCAAAACTTTAAGTGTGGTCAGGGATAGATACTAACGTAAAGCCCGAAGGCAACCCGCTCAGAATGAGCACATGCGAATTGCAGAACTTAAAGCACCTTTAGAATGAACACTTACAGAAAAACGGGGAGGGGTGCCGCACCCTTCGGTTTCAAGGGTGCGGGTTTTCTTTCGTGGAAAGTCGGGGGAGGGGCCGGAACCGAGGACTGAAACACTATGCTAGACTCGGCGCACCGCACGTCGGTTAAGGGGGAACTCCACATGAAAGATCTGACCGGTGTGGTGAAGGCGGCGGCGCTCATCCTTATGGGCTTCGCGCTGGCGTTGCCGGCATGGCCGCAAAATGCCGACACCATCCTCCTGAACGGCAAAATCCTCACCGTCGACAATCAGTTTTCCACGCGCCAGGCGTTGGCCATTCGCGACGGCAGGATCGTGGCCCTCGGCGGCAGCGCGGAAATGAAAAAACTGGCCGGCCCGAAGTCGCGCGTGATCGATCTGCAGGGCCGCACGGTGATTCCGGGCCTGACCGATAATCATATGCACGCCATTCGCGCGGCACAAAGTTTCAGCACGGAAGTGAATTGGATCGGCGCGGCCTCGCTCGCCGAGGCTCTGGCGCGAATTCACGACGCGGCGCAAAAAATGAAGCCTGGCGCGTGGCTGATCGTGGTGACGCCGCCCGCGACAATTGACACATTCAAGGAAAAACGTCGCCCGACGCAGGCGGAGCTCACTGCCGCGGCGCCCAATAATCCTGTTTACGTGCAGCTCGGTTATGGCTGGGCCATCATGACGCCGCGAGCGTTTGAGGCGCTGAAGATCACGAGCGATGCCGATCTGCCGCGCGGCGCAAAACTCGAGAAAGACGCGGGCGGCAACGCAACGGGCGTCGTCACCGGCAACATGGTGGATTTATTCGACCGCCTGCCCAAGCCGACCTTCGAGGAGCAGGTCGAAGGCACGAAGGAATTTTTCCGCGAACTGAACCGCCTCGGTTTGACCGGCGTCGTGGATCCCGGAGGAAATAACGTCACGCCGGAATCGTATCAGGCGCTTTTCCACGTCTGGCGCGAGGGGCAATTGACGTTGCGCGTGGTCTACAGCCTCTGCGGCATGACGCCGGGCCACGAGTTCGAGGAATACAAAAATTATCTGGCCATGTTGCCGATGGGATTTGGCGACGAGATGCTGCGCTTCAACGGCATCGGCGAACGCATCACCTGGGCCATGAACGGCATTTCCGGGCAAGCGCCGCAAGCCGACCTCGAGAAATATTACGAAATCGTGCGCTGGGCCGCGCAGCACAATCTGACTCTGACGATGCATTGGGCGAACGAGAAGAATGTGGACCAGCTCCTCGCCGTCTTCGAGCGCGTCAATAACGAATTCCCCATCGCCAACCTGCGATGGACCATTGCCCATCTCAACGACGGCTCCGCCGCCACGTTCCAGCGCATGAAGGCGCTCGGCGTAGGCTGGACCATGCAGGACGCCATTTACAACGACGGCGACCAAGTGGTCAAAGAGGAGGGCGCCGAAGCTGCGCGGCGCATGCCGCCGGTAATGACCGCAAAAAAGATCGGCATCGTCGTGAGCGCGGGCACAGATGCGCACCGCGTCTCCACCTACAATCCCTTCACCGTGCTGCAATGGCTTGCCGACGGCAAAACCGCCGGCGGCCATGCGCTGCGCGGCCCGGAGGAAACCCCCAGCCGCGCCGACGCCTTGCGCTTCTACACCATGGGAAGCGCCTGGATGGCGCACGACGAAAATAGGCGCGGCTCGCTGGAAATCGGCAAATTCGCGGACCTCGCCGTTCTCAGCCAGGACTACATGACCGAGCCGGTAGACGAGATCGGCAAGAATGTGTCGCTACTCACCATGCTTGGCGGAAAAATCGTTTACGCCGCCGGCCCATATGCCCAATTGGAGAGCAAGTCCGGCGCAGGCAAAGCCGTGATCAGCGAGAGGTAAAATCAGAGCCCGCCCGCCTGAAGGCGGCCGCTACAAGGCAGGGCGGCGTAACGGCGGCTTTGTAGCGGCGACCTTCAGGTCGGCAGCCGCGCGACTCCGCCGGGCTAATCCTCACTCGAGCCTGCCCGTGTTGGCAGAGAAGGGAGAAGACATTGCAGGTCGAGCTCGGTGAAGTTATCGCCACCAGGGGTACTTCACCTGATCGAAGGTGAAGGCCCTTCGGTTGAGGAGGTGGTCGTCAAGATCGGAAAGCCAGTTCCCTTTCCAGACGGCCGTCATTACATTTGTCCGTTTCAGATCACTGGCATGGGCGACGAGGAAACACGGTATGCGGCAGGAATTGATGCGGTTCAAGCTCTTCAATTGGTGATGATTCCCATCGGTGGCTATCTTGTCCGCCTCAACCAGTCCTGCGGCGGTCGGCTACGTTGGGACGGGGATGAACACGGTGACCTGGGTTTCCCAACGCTGGAATAGTCGAGTTCCGTTAGTGCAGATGCGCGCTGAGCACGGCGCCGATATAGTAGGGCCACAGCACGATCGCCAGCACGCCGCGCCAGAACGTCAGGTGCAACAGACCGATGCTGAAGAGCCAGCCGGCGACCCACAGGCTTCCGGTAAAGCTATGCTGCTCGATTCTTATTTTTTCCATGTGCCGAATATCCTCGCTTTTCGCCGGCTCATTGTCCACTCTTGTCTTGATAAACGAGATGCCGGCTCGCCTCCATGCGGCGCGTCTCGTGCCTTTGACAGAACTCACAGCGTGCCGCGAGGGATTATGAACGTGTCTGGCGGCAGGCAGGGGGAGCACATGCAACGAATTCTGGTGGCTTTGCTGATCGCGCTGGCGAGTGTCACGGTTCCCGTTCAGGTTCAGGCTCAGGACAATAAAGGCAGAGACTTGGTTACGGTCGATCTGGGAAGCGACCACTTCGCCGCGGGTCAGAACGTCACGGTGGCCAAGCCGGTGGCGGGGGATCTGCTGGCCGCGGGGCGGGAGGTGGTCCTCGATGCCAGAATTGGAGGCGATGCGGCCGCTGCGGGTGGCACAGTGCGGCTGAACGGGAACATCTCCGACAACAGCTACGCGGCGGGCGGCCAAGTGTTTGTTAACGGCACGATTTCTCACAACGCGCGCCTGGCAGGCGGGCAAGTGGAGATGGCTCCTTCCTCGCGCATCGAAGGCGGCGCCAGCATCGCTGCGGGCCGGGCGCGGCTGAACGGATCCATAGGCGGCTACCTGCAAGCGACAGGCGGAAGCCTTTATATCGACGGTCCCGTGGGCGGAGACGTGGATGCGGCGGCGAGGCAAATCGAGTTGGGACCGAACGCGCGGATCAGCGGAAAGCTTCGCTATCGCAGCCGTGGCACGCTGAAACAGGATGCGGGCGCGCAGGTGCTCGGCGGGATCGAACAGCTCCCGTTCGAGGTTGGCACGCCTCGTTCCGTTGGACGAGGCATTGCCCGAGTAGCGTTCTGGTTTTGGACTGTGGGACTGATGCTGCTCGTGGCGATTCTGCTGCTTCTGCTTCCGAGCTTCGGCAACGTGATGGCGATGCTCGAAAGCCGCCCCGGCACGAGCGCCCTGCTCGGATTTGCCATGCTCGTGTGCATTCCCATTGCGTCACTGATTCTGCTGATCACGCTCATTGGCGCGCCGCTGGCCTTCCTCTCCATGGCTGCTTATTTTGTGCTTCTGACCGTGGGCTACCTTGCGGCGGCGGCGGTCGTGGGCGATGTGCTATTGAAACGCCTGCGGCTGGGGAAAGCCGCGACGGCCCGATGGCGGATTGCCGCGGCAATCGGTGGAATTTTCATAATTGCCCTGCTCGGGCGAATCCCGGTATTGGGCGGCCTGATCGTTTTTGTGGCCTTGATCATGGGGGTCGGGGCGGTGGGCCTGCAGATGAACCGAATCTTGCGCCCTGCGGCCCAGTGAAGCTGTCGAACCTCTACCCCGTCCCGAGAGCTTTATGCTGCCCGAGTCGAGGCGCCAAGTCTGTGACCCGCGTCACGGAATACGACGCGGCCCTGAGCCCCGGCAAAAGAGCGGCTCGCTTCGCCTCAGATTCGCCTTCCTTCAGGTGAGACCTGTATTGAACTGACATCTGCGCTCGGATACCTTAGGGTGGCATCGCGGGGCCGCCCCTGGGGACCTCGCCTTGCCTGGAGACAACGTGCCCATTCCAGCCAAAATCCTCATCGCGGATGACCACAGACTGATGCGTCGTACTCTGCGTTCTCTGCTGGCCCGCCAGCGACACTGGAAGGTTTACGAGGCAACCGACGGCAAGGAGGCCATTGACGAGACCCGCCGCGTCAGGCCAGACGTGGCCGTTCTGGACATCGTTATGCCCGTGATGAGCGGCATTGAAGCTGCCTACGAGATGCGGCGGCTGGCGCCGGACACAAAGATCATCCTCATGAGCAGCCACTACACGCCCGAGGAAGCCGCGGCTTTGGCGCGGTTATTCGGGGACGGCAACTTCATTGCGAAATCGGAAGTGGGCAAAGATTTGGTGCCCGCGATCAGCCGCGTTCTGCCGGAGGAATCGCAGGCCGTCTGAGGCAGGGGACGCGCCGATTCTCGGTCATCCTGAAAAAAGAGAGATTCTTCGTCCGCCCGGGGCGGACTCAGAATGACAACTCGCTAGACGCGCTTGCCGCAGTGGCGGAAGTTCGCTCTAGGGCTTGTCCGGGGAATTGCCTTCCTTCTCGAGAACGATCTTCATGCGGGATTTTTCGTTGGCGACCGGATTGATCTCGGTTTCGTAAGAGCGATAGCCGGCGAGCGTGACCTTGAGCTGATGTTTTCCCGGGGCGACCAACATGGCATGAAACCGGCCTCCAAAATCGCCGCCGTGGCCGACGTAAGCGTCATCGAGAAAAACGGCGGCGCGTTTGGGCTGAATGTCTAAACGCAGCTCGGCGGCATCCTCGCCGGGATAGATGGCCTTGGGATTTTCTTCCATGACGACGTCGACGGTTTGTGCCTGGCCGGGCTCGACGACGATTTTTTTCACGAAATCCTTGTAGCCATCCTGGCGAATCGAAATTTCGTGTTCTCCGGGCGGAAGCAGAACTTTCTTGTCGCCTTTCAGCTCCTTGACGTAGCCGGAGTATTTGCCGTCAATCCACACGCCGGAGTCGCGCTCCTGTTCGTTATCGGCGGAGAAACGCACTTCCCCTGGCTGCTGATTCTGCTGCGGGAGCGCGGCGGCCGCCGCCAATTCGGTCCAAGTCGGCCAAGGCTCTGCGCAAATCGCCGCCAGGAATAAGAATGACCAAGCGCCGAAAATCTTCAAAAGCCGCATGTGAACCTCCTCTGACCACCCGCGCTTAGCACGCCGCGGGGAAACGATGATGCAGGTTGGTGCAGAATGGTGTATATTACCACTATGCCGCAGATGGAAAAAGTGGTTCGACAAAGTGTTTCCATTCCCGAGCGAATTGCCCGCCGCGTGCGCGGGCTGGCAAAGACGCAGAAGACGAGTGCGAATCGCGTGCTGGTGGATCTGATCCAGGCGGGATTAGAGTCGAAAGAGGCGGAGAAAACGCGGTTCTTTACGCTCGCTGACCAACTCAGCGAATGCCGCGATCCCCACGAGCGAGAAAGCTTGAAACGGGAACTGGCCCGGATGACTTTCGGCAAATAATGCCGAAGATCCAGTGGACGGACCTGCCAGAAGCTCTGTGGCGAAGGTAAGTTTCCTAAGACGTTTCTGCTCAGGGGGCAAGCCGCTAAGGGAAAGATGGTGGCTTGAGGCAAGACCGGCGTGCGGCGAGATCCTAACTCTATCGATGGCACAAACGATATTTCGAGGAGTATCGCCGCTTTCCGTGCGCCGGGGGAAAACAGGCGTGGAGTTGCCGAAGCATCCGGAGGCGTTATAGCCATGCTTGACATAGCCAATTTGGGGCTACTAGGATTCGGTCCCACTTAGCCCACGCGCAAGTGAGAACAATTACCGGAGGCGACCATGACCCCTGCATCCCGGCTCAGCACTCTACGTATTCTCTTGATCGTTGTTGGGTTGATTTTCATCTTCGCTGTTTATCCGCTCATGACAGCTCTATGGCCCTCGGGATGGCGATGGCAACCGAATCAACCTGAATATGAGCAAATGATTCTAGGGATCTACGCCACACTCGGAGTATTTCTCCTGATCGCGTCCCGCAATCCCCTGCAACATCTCAGCTTGATCTGGTTCACGGTTTGGTCGAGTCTCGTCCATGCCGGAATTATGACCGTACAGGCGGTGAGGGCTCCCATGGAGCACGGTCATCTGCTGGGCGATATACCCGCCTTAGCAATTGTGGCAATTCTTCTGGCGATCTTCACTCCGCGCGCCGCGGCAGTTGAAAGGATGCGCGTTCCCGCTGCACATCCAGCCTGAGACGCGGAGGTTTGAAAGCCCCCTTTTGCGGACGACGGCGGGTTCGGGATGACAGCGCAAGTCGGCGGGGGCACGGATCAGGCGCCGGTGAGAAATTTGTACTGCTGCGGGGTGAGGGGCACGACCGAAAGCCGTCCCTGGCGAACCAGGGGCGAATCGGCGAAGAGTTTATTGGCCTTGATCTCGGCGAGCGAAACGGCCTTGGCGAGAGGTTTTCCGGCCTCGATTTCCACGGCGGGATTTTTGGGATTCGAGAGATTAACCGAGACGACGGATGCCGTGCCCACGGCGCTCTTGCGGTCGCCGGTTTCGTAGATGACCAGGCGGTTTCCGGGCTGCATCTGGCCGAGATTCCTCAAGGCCACCGGATTCGAGACGCCGTCCCATACTGTGATTTTGTCGCGCTGCAAACTCTCGAAGGAATATTCGGAAGGCTCGGTTTTGAGCAGATATTCGGCAGCCATGAATTCCTCGCTTCCGCGCCAGTTGGGCAGGCCGGCATTTTACACTAGCGTTCCATTGAATGCGCGAAGCTGGCGATTGGGCAGAGCGGAAACGTGATAAAAATGAGGGCGACAGGAGGTGTGCCATGAAAGTTCTGCGCAAGAAGGTGCTGGCGGCTGCGGCGCTCTCCGCCGCGATGCTCTTTTCGATCGCGGGTTCTGCCGCGTCGCAAGCCGGGACGGCGGACGATCCCGCGGTGCTGGCGGCGGATCGCGATTTCGAGCAGGCGATAGTTAAATCCGATGCAGCGGCGATGGGCAAGCTGCTCGATAGCGATTTCCAGTGGATCCACGCGAATGGGAAAATAGAAAGCCGGGCACAGGTTCTTGCCAGGATGGCGGAGCTAGCCAGGAGGGGGGAGGTAATCGTCGACGCCGGATATCCGTTTGCGGGGAAGACGGATACACGGCGGCACGACTACGGCCAGGCGGCGGTTGCGCAAACCGATGCCGACAGAAATCACGTTTTGCGCGTGTGGGTAAAGCGGCCGGCGGGCTGGCGCGCGCTTGTCTATCAGGAAGTGCAATCGCTGGACGCTCCGCCGAAGATGACGCCCAGCGCGGGCAAGGAGTGCCAGAATCCGTGCAAGAGCGTGCCCTACACGCCGAAGACGGAGACGCAGCGCGCGGTAATTGAGGCTTACAGGGGACTCGAGACGTCCGCGATGACCCACGACGCCGCTGATTGGGATGCGCACACAGGCGAAGAGTTCGTGGCCGCCAGCTCCTATAGCGACCGTCTGCTCGATAAGCCGACGCGCATGGCCGAGCTGAAGCGCGCGAACATGGCCGGACTGGCGCCGACTCCGCTGGCCTCGGCGACCCTGTTTGAATTCGGCGATGCCGTGGTGATGCGCTCGCGGCACGTGCCGGATCAGGGCAAGCCGCTGGAAGTCACGCGCGTGTGGGTGAAGCGCGACGGCAAATGGGTGGAGGTGGCGAGCTACCAGACGGCGGTTCAGGGCGGCGCCTCGTAGATTTGCGCCGGTTGGTATGGTAGGGGACGGCTCAGCCGCTTCCCAGTTTGTGCGCTCGCCGCGCAGCCGAGGGCACGCTTTCGGAGTAGTACTCTCAGGCTACCATTTCATAACCTAAGTACCATTTCGTAACCTTGGAAAACGCCGGAGACTAATCTCGGCCGCTTAGCGCCGCGCAAAGGGAGCTTGGTGATCGGACGCCGCCAAATCACGCGCTATGACTTCGGCGCAATCGCCGAGGTGATTGATTTAGACTCACGAGAGGACGTGATTGTCGTCACTCGTGATCTGAGTTTGTCCGGCTGCTTTGTCAAGACCAGGATGCCTTTTGCGCCGGGGACGGCAGTCCGCGTCAGAATCACGTATGCCGGGGCCGATTTCGCAGCCATCGGCAGCGTGACCGGGAATATAACTTGGGAGGGTATGGGAATCGAATTTGTCGAGATCGAGCCCAAGCATCAAGCGATTATCGAAGAGTGGCTCGCCGTTACGGCCCTAAAGAGTGTCGATCGGGATCATGCGGCAGGCGCCTCAACAACTCAGCTCATCCGGCTGAAGAATCGGCTAAGCCGCCGGGAGCAAAAGCGTCGCGCCGCTTCTGTAAACCGCAGGGCTAAAGCAGATGGCCCCCAGCTCGTCGCTAATAAGTTGTCGGATTCCGCAGAAGATGTCTGGAAAGCTCGGAACCAAGTGCGGCATTAGATTTTCCGAGCCGCTCGAGCCGCCTTACAGCGCCGCCCACTCCTCCGCTTCAAACCGCATTGCCATAGGATGATCGGCCTTCTATCAGCGGCCCCGAACGTAGCACGCGATATTCGTGCCAGACCAGCCACCACACGACGGCGTCGTAGAGCGTCAGCAGAATCAGGGCCAGGGCGTGGGTGTGGGTATAGCGATAGAGCTGATAGGCCGCCAGGAGCGCGATCGCCGCGAGCGCTGTGGGATAAGACCACAGCGCGCTCGCGAGCAAGCCGATCACCAGCACCGTGTTGATCGTGCCAACCACCAAGAGATAGACCCCCACGAAGTGCTGGCCTCCCCGCAAGCTTTGCTCCGCAAGCCGCACGAGGAAATTGACCAGGGAAACGCGCCCGCCCCCGATCCACTCCCGCTGCGCCAGGGCGAAGAAAAAATTCGACACGGCCACAGGACCCACCGCCAGCGTTGCCGCGCCGGTAATCAATTCGAGCAGGGCGTGCAAGCCTTTGAGGGTCACACCCGCCTTAAACAAACGATGAATGTTCTGCTGGCGCATGCTTAGCCGATGGGCTCGTCAGTTTAGATTTTAGCGGGAGAGCGGCAGACATCAATGGCAAGTTGGTGGCGGTGACGCGGTCGTGCCATGGCCTTGCTTGGTCTTATGATTCCGCCGCTGGAAGCCTGGAGGTTGCGGCAGGTGCAGAACCCAGACCGCTCCGGCCGGTTTGCCGGCAAGGATTCGCCGATTTTGTCCGCAAATTCCGGGCCTTGATGGGTTAAATATGGTACGATTCGCGTGCCCGCTCCGCATTTCTTCGTATGGAAAGCATGCCCGATCGGCAGCCAGCTACGCGCCCGTTCGCATTGCAGCCTCTTCAAGGAAGCAAGCTGAAGCGCTATGCCATCGCGCTGCTGGGGATGGCCGCGGCGCTAGCGCTGCGCTCGCTTTTCCAACCCATCTTGGGCGGGTCGATGCATTACGTCAGCATCTCGGCGGGTACGGTCTTCGCCGCGTGGTACTGCGGGCTGGGGCCGGCTGTTCTAGCTACAATTTTGGGCAGTGTTGCGGCGAATGTCCTTTTTCTTTCTCCCTACCAGCCGCTGGGGCCCTTCACGGAAAAGGACATCATCGGCGAGCTGCTCTTTCTTCTCTTTTCCGCGGCGATCATCGCGGTCGCCGAGGGCGGCCGCAGGGCCTTGCTGCGGCTCGGGCACCTGCATGAGATTCTGCTGAAATCGCGCACGCAATTGAAATTCCGGGTGCGCCAAAGGGCCGCGCAGCTCCAGCAAAGCAATAGCGATCTGCGCGACCTTTCCGTGCGGCTGCTGCGCGTGCAAGACGATGAACGCCGCCGCATCGCGCGCGACCTGCACGACAGCACGGGACAGGCACTCACGGCGCTGAAGCTGGAGCTTGCGGGAATCGAACGCGAACTGGCTTCGCGCCATCCGCAACTCGCCCGCCGGCTAGCGGCAAATATCGAAAGCGCCCGGCAGATCTCGGATGAGTTGCGCACCATCTCCTATCTGCTCCATCCGCCTTTGCTCGACGAACTCGGCCTGGGATCGGCGCTGCGCTGGTACATGGACGGATTCCAAAAACGCAGCGGGATCAATGTTCAGCTGGAATTCAGCGGCGAGGCGCGCCTGGCGCCGGAGATGGAGACGATGCTCTTCCGCGTCGTACAGGAGTGCCTGATCAATATTCACCGGCACTCGGATAGCGCGACGGCGTCGATCCGCCTCGCGCAAGCAGATGGCCACATCGTTCTGGAAGTAGAGGATGAGGGCCGGGGCATCAGCGCCGAAGAGCTCGCCGACATCGCTTCGGGCTTAGCCCTTGGCGTGGGACTGCGGGGGATGCGCGAACGCATCAAGGATTTTGGCGGAGAGCTGGAAATTCTTTCCAAAGGCCAGGGCACGAAGGTAAAGGCCGTCGTTCCAATCCAGACAAGTCCCTCCAGAACGTTCCCTGAGGAAGCCGCGGCGGGCGCCGTGAGCAACCCCGCGGGGAATGCTCCTGCCATCACCGGCGCCGCCGCCAAACGCGCCGGCGTGAATTGATTCTTGCTCCTCGGCTCCATTCGGCCCCATTTTCTCTGGCGGCTAGAGGGCCTCGCTCTTAGATAGCACCTTCCCCGCGTCTACTCCGACCCTTACAATATGTGCTTGAATCCATATGCATTGTATGTCATATTGTGTGGGTGAAGTGGGCCGTGGAGATGGCCGATGAGTTTGAGCCGGAATTCGACGCGCTGCGTGAGGATGTGCAGACCGAGATTCTGGCGTTATCGATCGTTCTGGAGGAGTTGGCCCACAGTTGGGGCGGCCTCATGTCGACACGCTCAAGGGCTCTCGCCATGCGAACATGAAGGAGTTGCGATTCAGCGCAGCGGATGGCGAATGGCGAGTGGCTTTCGCCTTTGATCCAAGGCGGAGGGCGATCTTGCTTGTGGCGGGAGACAAAGCGGGGGTCGGCGGAAAAAGGTTCTATCGCGAATTGATCAGGAAGGCCGATGCTCGTTACGACGCGCACCTTGCCTACCTGAAAAAGGAAAGGAAGTAGCTATGTCTGTGAGTATCCATAGGAAGATCGGAAGGTTGAATCGCCTTCGCCAAAGGAAGATCGAAAGCCGTGCGGCCGAGCTGATTGCGGAGAAAATGAGCTTGCGCGACCTCCGGAAGGCCCGCAAGCTTACTCAGGCGCGTGTCGCCAAGGTTCTCGGAGTCACGCAGGACAGCATCTCGCGGCTTGAAAAGCGCAGCGATCTATTGCTTTCGACGCTACGAAAAACGGTCCAGGCAATGGGCGGCGATGTGCGTATTGTTGCGGAATTCCGCGACCGCGCGCCGGTGGTGCTCTCCCATCTATCTGATGACGCTCAGCCGAAGTCATCTCGTAGACGTGCTCGGCCGATGCCCGAACGTAGAGTCTCCGTTGGGCGATAGTCGGTAGGGGTGGCAAATCGTGATTGGATCTTGCCGCTCGCGCCATCCAGCACCAGCACGGACGCCGCGCTCGCGGCATAGAGCCGCCCGTCCAAGCTGTTATCTGACCGGGCAAAATCGCGCTATTATAGGGTCAGCCCCCGCATCTAATTCATCAGTGTGGAGTATTCGTGTGACAGTGCCGCGTTTGGAGGCGGCCTCCTATGGGCGCTAAAAGAATGCGCGTGATCGCGGCGGCAAGCTTGTTTTTCGCCTCGGCTGTCTTGCTCAGCGTGGCCAGACCTTCGCGAACCCTGGCTTCAGGCTCGCAGACGGTCGGACAGAACCCGACACCGAATCCCGCGCCGGTCCAGCCGAACCGGTCCCAGGAAACTCCGTCCGCGCGGAGCCAGGACCAAAACGCGGCGCCGAATCCCTATCAGCCCGCGAAAGCCGTGTCTGCTGCCGATGTGCGGTATCCCTTCCAAACCCCCGCCGATGGCGTGGTGGTGTTCGACGTCGCTCTGGACGCGCGCGGCGCGGTCAAGAAAGTGACTGTGCTGCAGGACGTGCCGCCGTTCACCGCTGCGGCCGAGCAATCGCTGCGGGATTGGAAATTCGCCGCCGCTTCTCAGGATCGCATGCCGGAAGATTCGGAAATGCCGGTGGCATTTGTGTTTCGCCACGCCGTGTACATTGCGGGTGAGCCGCCATTTACGCCGATTTCCCCCGCCAAAGAATCCGCGGAAACGCTCCGGGGGTTCGTCGCTCCGGGGATTCTCTCCATTTCGTATGCTGGTTATCCCGCCAGCACCATATCCATGGGCGCCGTAGTGGTGCAGGCGAACGTCAAGCCGGATGGCTCGGTTGGCGGCGTCAGCGTGGTTCGTGATCTCCCCGGTGGCTTCGGGCCGCTGGCGATCAAAGCCGCCAAGCATTGGAAATTTCAGGCGGCGCTGCGGGACGGCCGGCCGGTTCCGAGTAAGGTGGCCATCGCGTTTGTCTTCTCTTCTCGATCGCTGAATCCGTTTTGAGTCAAGCCAGCCGCGTAATAACCCGCAAAACGTTCTCCTCGCCATTAGCAAATGGCCTGGGGCCACCCGCCACAGCAAACCTGCCGCCGAGGTAACTTCGTTTCGTTCACGGGTAGCGAAATTCTTAGCGTGTGGCTTAGCCCGTTCGTGCTTCGGGTGACCTGGATCGGCGGGAGGAGTTTCGGCTTAAATGTGCAAATGTTTAGGCACCGTGATTGCTCCTAAAGGAGCGCGAAGGGGCTTTCGAAGGGCACGTCTGGTCATCGCAGAAAGTGCCCCAAGCTCCTGATAAATAAGGAGAAATGACGCGTCGCGAGGCAACGTGAGAGGAAATAAATTACCACTTTTGGGCTTTTCAGTAGCCTTGGCGCTTTCCGCCATGATCTTCTTCTATCTCCGCATCACTACGACGGCGCCAAAGCCATGGAATACGAGCGCGATCACCGCGAGTTATGTGGGCACGCAACTGCGCCAAGTGGATTCGGGCAATGCGTCCTTGTACTTGGCCTATGAGGTTCAGAATCATACCGATTCGGACTATCGGCTGGCGGATGGCCCCGCGGCGCTGGTGATGACCCGCCTGCGTGCCGACGGCAGCTTGAGCTCGCAGCAACAGGTGCGGTTGAGCTATCCGACTTTTCTCCCGGCCCGGCAGCGCGCGCGAGTGGCGCTGGAAATCCGTTCCCCATTCGGCTGGCCTGTGGAAAATGACCCCGCGTTCCAGGACAAGCTCAGGAATTTCGTGAACCAGAGATTAGAAGACGCACAGGCCTTTGTGCTTTTCGATCAGGCGGATCGTTTTGAGATTGAATTTCCCAGCGGCTGGCGAGAGTTAAAACTGGCCTCGGCATCGCCGAGGTAACCGCACGGAGAACGCCATAATGTCGTTTGCACAGTCGGTTTCAGCGCCGTCGCAATCCGAACGCAGGTCCCACGCGCGCCGCAGGCTTGACGGCCTGGTTTATGTGGATTTCGGCGCGGATAACGGAGCCATCCTCATCGACCTAGGCGAAGGCGGGCTGAGTTTCCAGAGCGTTATCCCGGTAAGCATGGAGCAATCGCTTCTTCTGAAATTCAAACTGCCCGGGGAGGCTCGCCCTATCGAGGGACATGCCGAAGTGGCCTGGGTGAACGAATCCAGCAAAGGCGGCGGGCTGACGTTTGTGGAATTGAACGCGGACGCGCGGGCTCAAATTCGGGGCTGGACCGGCGTTCCGTGGGCGCCTGAAGCTGGCGCTTCCCAGGCCGGGAGCGGGACCAATTCGGATTGCGCGCAGGAGGGCACCGCGCAGGAAGGTGACCTACCGGCGCAAATCTCCGAAGCCTTCGCTCGCACTGAAGGGGCGCCGGCCGCAGGCCTCAGCCCTGAAAGCAGTCAGGCGCTTCCAGTTGCTGAAGCTGCGGGCGAACAAACGCCGGCCGAGGAAGACGCTTTGCCTGGTGCATCGCCGGTTCCAGAATTCGCCATTGAGGTCACCGCGGCGTCAGATTCGACGGAGACGCCCGGCAATCAGATCGAATGGGCACTGCCCGCGGCATCGCCGATCTCTCCCAGCAGCGCTGCGGAGAGCGGTGCGTCCGAATCTGCCCTGCGGCGCAAATCTGAGCACAAGATTGACGAACCCGTTTTGGCCGCGGCGTCGGAAGGCTCTCCCGCCCGGGCTTCCGAGATTCGGAAACTGTCTCGGGAAGCGGAATTAAGAGCGGCCCTCAACCTGATGCCCGAAAGCGAACCTCCGATGCAGCGTGCGGCAGCGACCGATGTGTCTCGCGGCCCTGCCGGCGTCGTCCGAGCGCCTGAATCGACGCCGGGGATTTCCAAACCCGCGCCCGCGGCCCGCCTGTAGAAGGCCAGGATTCGACGTTTCGCGGACTTTTCGCGCGGCAATCGCAGAGGCCCGCGGCCGCCAGCACAGAATCGGAAAACCTGCCGGCCAGCCAGGGAGACGAATTGAAGCCGACGGCGATCCTGGCATCGCAGGCGCTCAGGATCGGGATCGGAGCCGCTGCCGGCGCCGGCCTGGTGCTGGCTCTCGTTCTCGGCGTGCCGTTCCTGCGAACGGCGGTGCAAGTGACTGCGAACGCCAGGTCAGCCGCCTCGAATCCGGCGAGTTCGCCGGCATTTCAGGTGGAGGTGGCCGATCTCAATGATCGAAGGTGGATTTTGACGAGTGGCGGCGAGGCGAGTTCGCCCTTCAGCAATGCACCTTCGCGACGGGAAACGCAGCCTGCTTCCAGCGCGTCTCGCAACGAATCTGCGAAGCCGCCCCGCTCCAACGATTCCAACGGTGCCGGCGATACCGCCGAGGCGCCGCACGCAAAACTGCCAAGCCCCGGAGAACTGGCCCTTTCTCGTCCGCACGCGAAGCAGGCTGAAGCGTCTTCTGCGCAGCTGATGGCACCGTCGATTTTTGACGGCATCACCCCGCCCATCGGCTCACTGAGCGACCGTTTACCCGCGAGCGGGCCGGCTGCGCCAGGGGTTGTTCAGCCCGACGGTCAATCGGGCGTCCGGAACTCGGCGCTGCAATCTGCAGTGCTTCTGCAACGCGTGGCACCAATCTATCCCCGTAACGCGCTGGAATCGCGCCTTCAAGGCGACGTGCTCGTCAACGCCACGATTGGCCGAGACGGAATTCCCAAGGATCTCAAAGTCATTAAGGGCGACGAGCGGCTGGTTGCGGCGGCGCTGGCAGCGATCCGCCAGTGGCGCTATCATCCTGCCATGCTCGGTGGCGAACCAATCGATACGCAAACCGTGGTTACCATCAGTTTCGAGATTAAATAGCCAACCCCGCTCGACGGCGATACGCGAGCCGCGCCTCTCATAGCACCCGTGGAAGCGCCATCCGAATCCGCACTCCGGCATACCAAGGCGCCAGCGCGCGCCATCACCGCGGCTTACTCGATGCGCCAGGGAGAGCGTTCGGGCCAATGACGAAGGGCGTCAGTGGCCCAGGCGATGGTCTTATCGGTGTGGCAGGAAGTGCACGCATTGGGGATTTTGTATTTTTCGGTCATGGCGGGCGTGATGAATTGAAACGTGTGCGCGTGCACGTTGACGTTCGCCAGCGTCGTTTCGATTGCCGGCATGTGGCAGCTCACGCATTCGCTGCCAGGCGTGCCCGCGCGATGATGCGTGTGCTCCTCTAACGTCGCCGTACGCGGCCCGTTGGGCATGCCGGGGCCGTGGCAGGTGAAGCATATCTGGTTCGGCGGAAGCCTCAACTCCGCATAATTCCCCGTGCCGTGCACGTCGTGACAACTGAAGCAGGTCACGCCGCGGCGATACATCACGCTCTGCACGAAATCATTGCCCTGCATGCGATTTTTGTGCGCCGTGCCGTCGGGAAAGTGCGTGAAGGACGTCTCCCCGAGGGTGTGCTCTTCGAGCTGCCAATAATCCTGCAGGTTGAAGCCGACGTGGAAACCGACCGGCCAGTCGTAATACTTGCCTTCGATTGGATTCGTCAGCGGGCGGCCCTGCGAATGGCACTGGACGCAGGTGTCGCTGGCATGCACGTAATCCATGCGGGCGGGGTTCTGAATGTTCGCGCGTGAGGGGCTCGCCACGTGTTCGCCGCCCGGCCCGTGGCAGCGTTCGCAGCCCACATTCCATTCCGTGACGCTATGATCGCGGATATTGAAATTGACGGAGTGGCAGCCATCGCAGAGCGCGCTCGTGGGTCGCTTCA
>QHYR01000228.1 GCA_003223315.1 Acidobacteriota bacterium
GCCGTTTTCGCCGACGGCTTGCGCCAGCGAATCGCGCAACGCACTCCGTCCTTTGAAGCGAGGAATTTTCTGTCCGCCCGCCCGTAAAAACTTCCCGGAGAAAAAATGGATCAGCAACCTGCCCTCAAACAACTCGGCACGTCCGCACCGTGCTTTTTCTGGAATCTCTGCGACCGCCGCGCAGCTCTGGAGAAAGCCGGACGTTCGGTGTGCCGCGCCTGCGCCGGCCGGCTGCGCGGGCGGGAATATCCGCTGCGCACTGCATCCGAAGAATCACTCTACCTCACCGGGCGCGCCGCCGCCGAAGCGCTCGATATGGTCGAGGATTCCTGAGCGCGCTGTGTTCACTGCGCTGTCGTGAAGAAACTTCGCGGCCTGCCCGCAAAACAAAGGGAAGGGAATTACGATGCCACTTGCTAGTCCCCTGCTGCGTCGCGCCATCGGCGCTTCGGCAGCAATCGCCGCGCTGACGGCTTTCTGCCTGGCCATAATTCTCGTGCGTTCACGGAACGCTTCGCGCCAGGCTGACAACGAAATGCGCCTGGCATTCAGCGCGCAGGCGCCAGTTTTGCATCAGGCCCAGGAACGCGAGCAGCAGCGCGATCGCGTCCTCAGCAAAAATCTTGCACAAATTTCAAAGGCCGAACGAGCCGCAAAGAAGCCGGCAGATATCGCCAAGCGCCTGCCGGCGGCGTTCCCGCCTTTGCCTCACGCACTCTCCGTCTCTCTCTCGCCGGGCGACTCCAGCTCCGGCGCTGCTGAGCCTCCAGCCATTATTACCGTGCCGCGGGAGGATCTCAAACCGCTCTTCGATCGTCTCGAAGATTGTCGCGCCTGCGAGGAGAAGCTTGCCACCGCACAGCAGGACCTCAGCGACGAGCGCACCAAAGTGTCCGCGCTCAAAATCGAACGCGACGCCGCTGTGAAAGCGGCTCGTGGCGGAGGATTCTGGTCTCGATTCCGCACCGGCCTGAAGTGGTTCGCCATTGGCGGGGCGATGGGAGCATTTGCAGCTTTGGCCGTCCATCGCTGAACGACCGCCCGCCAACGCTTCCGCGCTTGGGCCCCGGCCGCTAAGCCGCCGAGCGAGCAGCCCGCGTGAGGCACTTGCACTCCCCGACGCTTACCGTGGGCCAAAGTGTCGGCCGTGGGATCGAGCGCGACGCCGCGGATCGGGGCAGCGGCTCCTAGTTCGCCCTTGTGTCTGAGCGGGTGAGATCTTCCTCGCAGAACCGCTGAGTAGTTCGCTTATTCGAAAGCTAGCTGGCTGTTCTGCTGGCGAAGACCGTGGCGTTTTGGCCTCCTAGTTAACCGTATCCTGCCCGTCTGCAGCAGCGAGCCCTCTGGTCGACACGGCTCCAAGCTTGCGCTTGCACCACGCAGACCTTCCGACGCCACGCCATGCCCAAACGCAGCTCCTGGTGCGTGTCCTAGCCCGGGCGGCTCGGTCGAAATCTTTCTGCATCTTCCTGCAGGACCCATGCGTCGCTTCCCGGCGCGAGCTTCCAAGGGTTCACGCGCGCGCAATGCCGCACGTTGCCCGACCTGCTCCCTTAGCCAGCTGCCAAGCTCCATTCCGAACCGGCTACACCTAATTATTCCCCTTGACAGGCTTAGGCCCGATAATGTATATTATGTTGCGTTAGTGGGGGGAGTCGAACTGGATGTACTGCTCCAGCAGGGCTTGATCCGGGCCCACGAGACGGCGGCCGTCGACGAAGGTGGTGGGGGTGCTGGTGACGTCAAGGGCGTGGCCCTCAGCCATGCTCTGCCGCACCAATTCCTGAGTCTTGGGATCCGCGATGCAGGGCTTTAGTTTCTCCTCGCTAGCGCCAGCCTGAAGGGCAAATCCCAGCAACTTGTTATAAGCAGTTTCGGGCGAGATCAAGTCCTGGTTATCGTAGACGGTGTCGTGATACTTCCAGAAGGCGTCTGAGCTCTGCTGCAGAATGCAGCGGCCGGTGATGGCTGCGGTCATGGCCCAGGGATGAATTGTCTCGAGCGGAAAATCCTTGAAGACGAAGCGCACCTGGGGATATTTGGGAAGCACGGAGCGCAGCACGTAATCGAGTTGGCGGCAGCTGGGACATTCGAGATCCCCGAATTCCACGATCACAATCTTCGCATCGGCGGGACCTTTGGAAGCGGCGCCCTGCAGATTCAATTTGCGCATGGTGTCGCCGAGGGGATCGCTATTCAGGTCCTGCAGATCGCCGCGCAGCATGTAGTGGCCGTCCTTGGTGACGTAGACGAGGGCGGTGTCAGAACCACCCCGCGCGCTCACCTCCACGGGGACTTCGTAGAGATCACCGGCGGGAGAGGGTTTTACGGGTCCGATTTTGAGCTGAAAATCGGGGCCCCAGGCGTACCACTTGCGTAGAAAATCCTCGACACGTTTTTCGATGGAGCCGGACGCGGCAGGCGCCTCCGCGGGCGAAGACTTCCCTGCTGACTTTGATTCGGTCTGCCCGGATTGCTTCGCCCCGGGGTTATTTTGGGGCGCGGCGGCGGCGAATTCGTGGCGAATCGGGCGGACGAGCATGACGCCCATAAGGATTGCGCCGGCGAGCGCCAGGCCCGACAAGCTAAAGATAGAATTTCGAGATGGCATGAGGCACCTACGGTTTGGGCTTATTTTCTCGCTGAGTTTATCAGGTTATGGAGCAAAGTCATTGCCGAGTGACAGCGGGCCGTTGCTCACGGTTCGCAGACTTTTCTTTAGCCCGAGGCATCGGCCCGTGCATGGCCGCGACGAGGCTCCATCAGCGTTCGATGCATAATAGTGAATAGCACCATAACTGTATAGCGCCTTGTATCAGTACGTTACCAGGACCTATAGGCATCGTTTATTGCGATCTCTTCTGTGGAGTGCGTTTGCACCGAGCACGCACCGCGTTGGCATGGACTTTCATCCAGCGGCAGCGCCGCTGGATGTCGGATCAGGACAGGTACTGTCGTGAATAACTCCCTGCATAAAGCAAGATTGCCAGATAATGCACTCCTGTGTCTTGGCGAGCTTTAAGTGCTGCACCCGCTGAATGGCTTGCCGCTACATTTCTGTGAATGTGTAGCATATAATCATAATGCATAACAGACGATATCTGTAATATAGCATCTGCCACTAAATGTGAGACTTAGAGATACATAAACGATAGCATTATGCACATATATCTCTTGGGCGGCGTTTGCACCGAGCACGCACCGCGTTGGCATGGACTTTCATCCAGCGGCAGCGCCGCTGGATGTCGGATCAGGACAGGTACTGTCGTGAATAACTCCTCCTATAAAGCAGGGCGGTGCCAAGGTGCACTCACTGGTATACCCTGTATACCGGCTCCCAGCGACACTTCCTGACACACTGCCTGAGCGTACCCCGGGATGCAGTCCCTTAATGTACTTTGCACTGCGGCTCCATTTGTGGGGGGCAACCGGCAGCTCCGTACAAAATCCAATTGCCCCGGAGTCTGGTTATAGTTATAATATCCGAGTGCGTGCATATGTAAAGGAAAAACACTATGGCAAAGGCGACAATTCAATCCAGGTCGGGTGCGGTAATTACAGTTGAGGGAACAGAGAAGGAAGTCTCGAAGATCATCGCGCTCTACGATTCTTCCGCTGGGGAGGCCAAGCGAAACAGCGCTGACCGGGCCAGCACCGCGGCGCCAGGCGCCGAGAGCAAGCGCGAGAGTGCGTCGGGCCTGATTCTCGAACTTAAGAGGGACGGTTTTTTCGACAAGCCCAAAAGCCTCGGGGACATAAGCGCTGCTTTGGAGGAAAGGGGCTTTCTGTACCCTGTGACAACGCTTTCCGGGGTTGTCTTGAGGCTTCTGAAAGACAGCCAATTGCGTCGAAAAAAAATAGAGAAAAGGTGGATGTATGGCAAGTAAGCGCCGGGTCGCGAAAACGGCCACGGAGGGTTTGAAGCTTCTCTGGGAGGATAATTTCTTCGGAGCCTGGAGAAAGAAGGATGCTGTCGTGGACGAGTTGGCGAAGCGCGAGAATCATTTTTCTGACGCTGAGCTCGGAATGGCCTTAATGCGTGCCGACCATTTGACCCGGCGCGGACGCCGTGGCAGTTACGAATACATCCAGAAGTATCCATTCGTCCCCGAAGCCAGCGAAGCACCTAACTCGAAGAAAGGCGGTAAGTCGTGAACGCCGAAAAAATCCGTGCGTCTCTGAAACAGATCGAAAGTTTAGTCGCCGATAGCCTCGAGG
>QHYR01000107.1 GCA_003223315.1 Acidobacteriota bacterium
GTCCTGAGTCATTTTCGCGCGAACGCACTTTGCGGGAGGATCCGTGAGCACACTTCTCGTGCGGAAATTGTACCTTTCACACCGGATTTTTTTCTAAGGCATTTTTGATGAGCAACCCGGGGCTTATCACACCGGGGGATGGAGCGAGGCGGATCATTAGAGTTATTCGCCGTCAAATATAGACAGTTCTGCGTATTGGGTTCCGCAGCCAGCCTAATAATCCTTTACGCACGAGCGGAGCCGGATCATGCAACGACTCCACAAGACGAAGAAGGTGAAGCCAAATCGAATCAGCGCGATTCGCCACGAGCCGGTTACACCGAATCTCGCGGATCGGAGTAAGGAGGCAGAATGCTAAAGCCAGCGATGGTGATGGCAGCGATTCTTCTGGGAGCAACTCTCCCGGCGATACCCACCCCAAAACTCTCCCAGGGGACCGCTACCCAGCGGAGCTTAAACCTAGTCGGGGAGATTATGGACAGCCGCTGCGCCATTGACGGGGCGCATGACAAGATGATGAGGCAAAACAGAACGAAGAACGCCAAGGATTGCACGCTGCAATGCGCCAAGACGGGTGGGTCCTTTGTTCTCATCGATCCGGAAGCCAAGACGGTGTACCAGCTCGATGATCAACAGAAACCGGCGGGGTTCGCCGGGCAGCGGGTTCGCGTCTCCGGCACCTACGATGGGCCGTCGAAGACGATGCATATCGAATACATCCAATTGGCCGAATAGCGGAGTGCTGTTCAAGCACACGCCAAGATCGCGGCGAGGTATTGAGCCTCCGCCGCGATTCTGCTGTGAGGGGCTAGTTGCCAGAGATTCCGTTTCCTTAGAACCGGATACTCGGGCCAACCGTGATACGGAGGTTATTGTGAGGTCCGCTCTGGAGGTAGATTTCGTCACCCACATCCAGGCGCAAACCGATGGGCCCGAGATAAGCCTCGATACCGCCATCCGGATAGAGGACGCCAACCACAGAATTGGCGCGAAGACCGCTAACCGTGCTTGTGAAGGTGGAAAAAGTGACTGGGGCCGACGAAAATATGAAATCATCGGCGCCACCTTTTACAGTCAGAAAGGCGCGGAATGCTCCGCCGCCGCTCTGAAACTTGGGACCAATCATCCCGTGCAGAATGCGCAGACTGGATGTGTTGAAGCCTGCCACGGTACCGGAAAGGCCGGTAAACCCCTCGGCAAAGGATGCAGCAAAGTCGTAATTCATCTCTGGCTCGATTTGCCACCTTCGCGAGACATTAATTGATAACCGTGCTCCTACGCCGCCAAAGGACGTCGCGCCGGTGCCCGCGAGCGAGGGGCCCCGAGTTGCGCCGAGATGGAAATAATCGCCGAAAATGCCGATTTCGACGTGATTCTCCGAATCTTGCGCTCGTGCCGTGGACAGCACCGCAAAAATCAGCCCGCTGATCATCAAGAATAAGAAAAAGAACCGCTTCATAAATTACCTCCTGTTGATCCTTGCTTCTCCGCTTGAAAACGTCCCCTTACTTCAGCAAGTAAACTCCACTCCGCGAGCTTCGTCCCTTCCGAGCGTTCTTCTTCCCGACACCACGTCGCGCCTCGACGGCACGTGGAGGGCTCGCCGCACCGGCTTTGGCTACGACCGGATGGCCCCGACCAAAGCCGAAACCCTCTTTTTCAGCTCGATGTTTTTTGATTATTGGGCGGCTCTCCCCGCCCTCAACCGGGAGTTCGCCAAGAGGACTCGGGATATCCGGGGCGGGCGCCGGCTGGGGAGGAGCAAACGGGCGCTTGCTCTCCGGCAGGGGAGCCAGTTTAGAAGCTGCTGTTCCCCTTCGCTTGGTGTCCTGCTCAATCTTCATCGGGGCCATTTGTACTTCCGGCTGGCCGGTTCAAATCAGCCACTGCCTCGCAGCATCTTGATGGAAACGGCTTATTCCCCCTCGGTCTCGCGCAGGCGAACGCTCCTGGCTTCTTCCAGCCATTCCCTCAGTTCACTGCGCGCACGCCGCATACGGGCCTTCACTGCGCTCGCCGAGATTTGCAGGACATCGGCGGTCTCGCTGGTGGAGAGCTGCTCAACCGCTCGCAGCAGAAAGACAACGCGATAAGCGGGACGCAGTCTCTCCATGGCCTGCTTCAGCAATTCTCTCAACTCTTTGCGGGAGTAAGCTGCCTCGGGGCCTTCTATGGGAGATTGGAACTCCTCGGAAGCAGCGCTTTCCTCGGCGGGCTGAATCGTCTCTTCGAGCGGCATGTAGGAGGCGCTGCGACGCTTGCGCAGGCACATCAACGCCTCATTAATGGCGATCCGCGAAATCCATGTCGTCAAGCGCGACCGGCCCTCGAACTGACCGAGCTTGCGGTGCACTTTGAGCAGCGTCTCTTGTTGCACATCTTCGGCATCTTCGGTATTGCGCGTAATGCGTATTGCCAGTCGATATACACGCTCCTGTGAGGGACCAACCAATTCCGCGAACATCGCATCGTCTCGTTTTTTACTCGCCGCGGGCCGTGGTTTGCGGCCCGCACACTCCGCCGTTGCCGGGCTATTCAGCAGGTGCTTTCCTAAGGCAATGGAGGAACTCACATCGCACCTCAATTCTCCAGCGGCGCCAAAATGCGCCTGTCAGCAACGCCAATCTAGATGGCGGGGGCCAGAATCGTCCATCGGGAGCAGGCTGTAACCTCCCGCGGGAGTACGATGTAATCTTTATGCCGTAAGCTTGCAGTAAGGTATGTCAAGCAGGGACTTGGAGGCTCTGCGCGGCCGCTTCTAGTCCATTCAACAAGGGCATGCGGATGTCCAGAATGGCGATATCGGGTTTTATCTGCTTCGCTTTTCCAATGGCATCCCGGCCGTCAGAAGTAGCGCGGCAGGGCCGGGGCAAGTCGGCGTCCAGAGTTCAGGTTTAATCACTTATTACTGTTCGATTCGACGTGAACTTACTGAGTAGGTAAAACTCTAGAGCTCAGTGACCTCGGTCTCAGGACCATTTCCGCGGCCACGGATCGCCTTGGAGACGGCCTCCTGGCCCCGTTCGAACATATCACGCACCTGCTCCATCGAGCGCCGACTCGTATTCCGCAGGCTCCGCCTCGCACGACGGGAAGCGAACGCAATCCAATCCCGAGTGTCTTCACCGGATTGGGGAGTGAACAAAAGTGTCAATCCGACTCCTATTCCAAAACCGATCAGCAAACCCAATACAGTGCGCCCCTTTGGCATGACGTTTCCCTTTCGCGCGTGGCGCTCAATGAGATTCGACGTAGGGTGCCTTTTCAACCCATGCCGAATCCGCAGCGGATTTTGTCGCTTTCGCCGGCCGCTGCTTCTCCTTCTTAGCGGCGTGCTTCAGCAGGAGTTGAGCCAAGTCGATTCCGATGAGGTATGCGTCCATATTCGTCTTGACCCTAAGCGGCTATTCTCCCCTGCCCCGCACGTGGTAGCAACAGAGCCCGCTGTTCGGCCGGAAGCATAGGCCTGAATAGACCGAGTTACCATCAGGCATGCACTGTAGTCAGGAGGAGCCCTCCTACACGTCATAAAAACTCTAATAACGAGCGATATCCGTCCAAACATCCGCAGCGATGAAGTCACCTGCCCAGTTCTGGTATCCTCGACATCATGTGGCGACTGCGCTTGCTAGTAACATTGACGCTCGCAGGCACGGCGCTCCTGACGCTGCCGCTCCCCTCACAGCAGGCTCGACGAAATCGAAGCGTCGAGATAGCAGCGATTCCCCAGGCGCAAGCTCCCACGAGCACCCTGCCTCCGCAGATCCCGCCATCGACGTCCACTGAAGAAGCTCCTGGGCTAACCGTAGTCCTCGATCCAGCCCATGGTGGCGCCGATTACGGGGCTCGCGGTCCCACCGGAATTGCAGAGAGTGACGTCGTTCTGGATTTTGCCCGAACTGCTCGAATCGCCCTCGAAGCCCAGCGGCTGCGTGTGCTCCTTACGCGCGAGGGCAACCAGGATCCGAGTTTTGATAGTCGCTCGGCGATGATCAATGGGCTACGGAACGCAGTGTTTGTTTCCCTGCACGTTTCTTCGAGCGGCCCGGTGGGCACGGCGCGCGCTTACTATTACGTTTTTCCATCTGACCTGACGACGGCAAATCCGGCTGCGCTCGCGGCGAATGCACCAGGACAAACTTCTCCGCCGCCGACGTCAGCCCCGCCGATAACCGCTCGCACCAGTCTGATCGAATGGGATCATGCGCAGCGTTCCTCGGTTGATTCGAGCCGGAAATTGGCCACTCTGGCACAAACCGAGCTCCTGCGGCGGTTTAAGGGTTCTCCTGGAACGCCGATCGCTGCTCCCGTGCGCCAGTTGCGTACGATTGCAGCACCGGCGATCGCGATCGAACTCTCCAGCATCGATGTCACAGACGCGAAACGCCTCGACCAGATGACGCAACCGCTCGCTGAGGCCATCGGCCGGGCTGTGGCCGAATTTCACTATCCTCTGAACACGCCGGCTGCCCCTTCGAGCGGAGGACGCTGATGCCGCGACTGTGGAAGATCGCAACCGCGCTCCTGGCGTTGCTTGCTTTCGCCGCGCTCCTCACCTTTCCGGCCCTGCTCCGAAGTGTCCTGGGGTTGCGGCGCGCAGACCGCAGTGCAGAGCAGGTGCGCCGCGCCATTGTGCCTCCGATATCCACACCTACTGATACGCGCGAGAAGGCTCAGCTTTTCTGGTTGTCCGCTGCCTCTGCGGACACGCTCGAGCCCAACACAATCGAATTGGACCTTTCCGCCGATCCGGAACAGCGAGCCAAGCAGCTCATCACGGCTCTGATCGAGAAAGCTCCCAGCCAGATCCAGCGCACGTTACCCGCAGATGCCGTGTTGCTGCAGTTTTATCTTTTATCTGACGGCACGGCCATTGCGGATTTTTCAGAAACCCTGGAGACAGAGGTCCCCTCGGGAATTTTGAATGAAGGGATGGCCGTGGACTCGATCGTGCGCACGCTGGGCGCAAATCTGAGTAACATATATCGGCTAAAGATACTGATCCGCGGGCAGGAGGCCGAGACCCTGGCCGGTCATTTGGATTTGAGTCAATTTTTTACCCTCTCTGCTCAAACACCTCCGCAAACGCCAGCTGCCGGCACAGCGACCGATGATCAGCCCGCCGCGGTGAGCCGGTTGCCTGCTGGCCCGTCCCGCGAACGACGAACGGCTGTTGGCAACTAGGAGCATCACACGAGTCTCGCTCTTCTGGCGTCAGTTACGCTCTGCGCGGTCACCATTTGGGGGCTGGACATCGCGCGCGGCCTCCGGTCCATGGCTTATCTGAAAGATGCACCCTGCCATCCGGCAGAATATATTCCGCGCGTTTCTGTCATCGTCCCAGCAAGAAACGAAGAGAAAAAGATAAGAGAGGCACTGCAATCTGTCCTGGAGCAGGATTATCCCAACCTCGAATTCATTGTTCTAAACGACCGCTCAACCGATCAGACCGGGGCCATTCTCGCACAGATGGCAGCAGCAGATGCGCGCCTTCGCCTTGTGAGCATCTCGGAACTCCCTGCAGGCTGGCTCGGGAAAAACTATGCTTTGTACCAAGGCGCAGAAAGAGCCAGCGGCGAGCTGCTCCTGTTCACCGACGCAGACGTAATCATGGAGCCGGGCATGCTGGCAAAGGCTGTGAGCCATCTCATGGCCAACCAGCTACAGCATCTCGCGGTGATGCCGGCCGTGCGCCTATCTAGCTTGCCTTTACGCCTTTTCTGCTCGGCCTTTGGCATATTCTTTTTGGGTTATCTTCGACCGTGGAAGGCGAAAGATCCCGCAAGCAGAAGTTTCGTTGGTGTCGGCGCGCTTAATCTTCTCACTGCGGAAGCCTACAAAGCATCGGGGAGTCACCACGCGATTGCCATGCGCCCGGATGACGACCTCAAGCTCGGAAAGCTCTTGAAGAAAGCGGGCCATCGGCAAGAGATGGTTTTTGGGATGGGATTGCTAACTGTAGAGTGGTATTCGTCATTGCGCGAACTGATCGAGGGCCTGATGAAAAATGCCTTTGCAGGCCTCGAATATAACGCCGCCATGTCCATTGCCGCAGGAATGGCTGTGTTCTTGCTGAACGTTTGGCCCTTCGTGGCGATCTTTGTGGTTAGTGGCTTGGCGTGGGTTTTATATCTCTTGGCCGTAATGGTGATGCTTCTGTTCATATCCGACGCTAATCGGTTCTACGAACTGCCGTGGTGGTATGCATTTGCCCACCCTCTGTCCGCCGTTCTTTTTGTCTACATTCTCTGGAAATCGATGGCGCTAGCGTTGTGGACCGGCGGAATCACTTGGCGGGGCACGCATTATCCACTGGCGCTGCTGAGAGCCAATCGCGTTTAGCATGATTAGGCCCGGCTGTCGGTTGACATCACGGGGCCTGCCCGGCAAACTGCCACTGGATTCCCTATCCGCCGAATCCAATGGAGGCAATTTGCGAGCTGACGGACGCGCCTGTGACCAATTGCGGCCCGTAAAGTTGACGCCCGATTTCGTTCCCGTCGCGGAAGGGAGCGTCTTGATTGAGATTGGCCAGACGCGCGTGATCTGCACGGCAACCCTCGACGACGGCGTGCCCTCATTTCTGAAGGGCAGCGGCAAGGGCTGGGTCACCGCAGAATATGGGATGCTGCCGCGCGCTACCGAGCAGCGCACGCCGCGCGAATCGACCCGCGGCCGGCAATCGGGACGCACGCTGGAGATTTCCCGTCTCATCGGCCGCTCGCTTCGCGCCGTAACCGACCAGCAGAAATTGGGCGAGCGCACAGTCTGGCTTGACTGCGACGTCATCCAGGCCGACGGCGGCACGCGCACGGCGTCCATCACCGGAGCTTATGTGGCTATCGCCCTGGCCTTTGAGCGCATGGTCGCCACGGGGATTCTGAAATCCATGCCCCTTCTGGATTCCGTTGCCGCCACGAGCGTAGGACTAGTGCTCAGCGATCCTATGCTCGATCTTTGCTACGAAGAAGATTCCCGGGCCGAAGTGGATATGAACGTGGTTATGACTGGCAGCGGCCGTTTCGTCGAAGTGCAGGCAACAGCGGAAGGCAGACCCTTTGCAGGAGGCGAACTCGATCGGCTACTAAATCTGGCTGCCAGCGGCATTCGGCATCTCACTGAGCATCAACGCTCACTCGTGCCTCTGAACTTTACTGTTCGTGCGCGATAACGAGGAGGGCGAGGCGTCTGCCCGGGGCGTGACCGTTCGTTTGTTCCTGGCTTCTTCGAATGTCGGCAAATTGAAAGAATTCCGCGCATTGGCGGCGCACGCGGCTGGTACCGTTTCGCTGGACCTGCAACTTCTTCCAAATTTTTCGGCGCTGCCTGGCTTTGAGGAATCGGCCCCTAGCTTTGGCGAAAACGCAGCGGGCAAGGCGCTGCACTATAGCCGCTCCTCCAATCTGCCCGTACTCGCAGACGATTCAGGCTTGGTTGTCGATGCACTCGGGGGTACGCCAGGCGTGCGTTCGGCCCGCTACGCGGGGCCAATTGCCTCTTCGGCGGAGCGGATGTCTAAGCTGCTGGCGGAAATGCGGGCGGGCGGATCAAAAGACCGTCGGGCACGCTTCGTCTGCGTGATTGCCTTGGCTGTGCTCGGGCGTGTCGTCGCTGTTTTTTCGGATGCGGTTGAGGGAGAGATCCTTGAGGAGCCTCGCGGCACGGGAGGTTTCGGTTACGATCCCATTTTCTTTTTTGGCGCCGCCGGCAAATGTTTTGCGGAAATGTCTGCCGACGAAAAGAACCGCTATAGCCATCGCGCCAAAGCCTTCCGCAAGCTGGTCGACTTTTTTGCATCTTCACCTGTGCTATAGTTTGCCCGGTTCAGCCATCAAGGTTTGATGATGAAGAAACTGAAAAATCCGCGCGTCGCTGCGGCGAGGAAGCCCACGCGCGCAACTTCCAAGAACGGGCGTTCCGGCACCGCCAGAGCCGCCGGTGCGGACCCGAAGCGGGTCCGGGCAATTTTGGCGAAGCTCGATGAAGCTTATCCGGCGGCAACTTGCGCGCTCGAGCACCAGAATCCCTTCCAATTGCTGATCGCCACGATTCTTTCCGCGCAGTGCACCGACGTGCGGGTGAATCAGGTGACCCGCTCGCTCTTTCAGAAATATCGAATACCCGAGGATTTTGCTTACGCCGATCCCCACGATCTCGAGGCCGAAATTCGACCTACGGGATTTTTCCGCGCCAAGACGAAGTCGATTCAGGGCACGAGCAAGAAGATTGTCGAGGAATTCTCTGGCGAAGTGCCCCGGACCATGGAGCAATTGCTAACCCTTCCGGGCGTCGCCCGCAAGACCGCTAACGTTGTGCTGGGGACTGCCTTTGGCATCCCCTCAGGGATTGTGGTCGATACTCACGTGCAGCGCCTGGCCGGGCGGCTGGATCTCACTCGCAATACGGATCCCAAGAAAATTGAGCAGGATTTGGTGACGATTATTCCGCAAGACAAGTGGATCATTTTTGCGCATCAGTTGATTTGGCATGGCCGGCGCGTCTGCCAGGCGCGCAAGCCGCGTTGCATGGAATGCAACCTGGAGAGAATTTGCTATTCGGAAGATAAAATCATTTAGCTCGCCGCTACGCTCGATCCTTACCACCGGCCGAGCATAGCGTCTTCGTCAAGCTCATGCGTTCCCATCGCACCGGGGGACTTGGTCTGCAGCAGGAAACGCCTTCCCGAGCCGCAGGCACACGCATCACCGTCGCCGCCCGTTTGGACCGCCTGCCGAAATCGCGCTATATCCGCAAATTGATCGTCCTGCTGTCGCTGGGCGCCTGCTTTGAATTCTACGACCTCTTTTTTTCCGCTTACATTGCTCCGGCATTTTACAGCAGCGGCATTTTCAAACCGACTACGAAGGGATTCCTTGGAATCGAAGGCTTTGCGAGTTTCGTTGCGGCTCTTTTTGCCGGCCTTTTCGTGGGCACGCTTGTTTTCAGCCCAGTCGCAGATCGTTTCGGGCGGAGGGCAATCTTCAGTTTTTCACTGCTTTGGTACTCGGTCTGCACGTTCCTGATGGCTTTGCAATCGACCCCCGCTGCGATCAACTTGTGGCGCTTTCTGGCCGGAATTGGCCTGGGCGTGGAGATGATTACGATCGGTGTATTCGTTTCCGAATTAGTGCCCAAGGAGATTCGGGGCGAGGCTTTCGCCTTCAATCAGTTTCTCAGCTTTTCGGCCGTGCCGATCGCAGCTCTCATTTCCGCTGTGCTCGTCCCCCGGCGTCTGCTGGGTCTAGATGGCTGGCGATGGGTGGTGATCATTGGCGCCTCGGGCGCCATCTTCGTTTGGTTCATTCGCCGGGCCATTCCCGAGTCTCCCAGGTGGCTCGAGCAACAGGGACGCACTGAAGAGGCAGACCGGATCATGCAGGAGATTGAGCAGCGCGTGCGCTCGGAATCCGGAGCGGAGTTACCAGAACCTAAGCTGGTCGAAGGCGACGTTTACCCGGCGCGCGGGTCGCTCAGAGAAATATGGAATAAGACGTATCGGGCGCGCACCGTCTTGCTGATCATTTTCCATGTCCTGCAACCCATCGGCTATTACGGTTTCGCCAGTTGGGTTCCAACGCTGCTGATCGCCGAGGGCGTCAACGTTATGCGGTCATTGCAATACACGTTTGTAATGGCCCTGGCAAGTCCCCTGGGACCGGTTGTGGGCAAAGCATTCGCGGATGTATTCGAGCGCAAATGGCAAATCGCCTGGTCGGCCCTTGCTATCGCTGCTTGTGGCTTGTTATTCGCGCAGCAGAGGACCGCGGCAGGCGTCATGCTCTTCGGAGTGCTCATCACTTTAAGCAGCAACTGGATGTCGTTCTCCTTTCACACGTACCAATCAGAGCTTTACCCCACGCGAATACGCGCCCGGGCGGTCGGATTCGTCTATTCCTGGAGCCGACTGAGCACCGTTTTCAGCAGTTTCCTCATTGCCCTTTTTCTCCGAAACTATGGAAGCGTTGGCGTATTTATTTTCATAGCCTGCAGCATGCTAATCGTGTTTGCGGTTATCGGCGGCTTGGGACCACGAACGACACGGCGCCGTCTGGAGGAGATCGCCCAATAGCCTTTGTGTACGGTCTTATATGGCCCGCCGAGGTTCTTACCTTTCTCGGACAAAACCTTGTAGCCGCCGCTCGTCTTTCTAATCATTACTACCTCGCAAATAGAATCTTTCCCTACTTTAGATGCGCCAAGCGCTCCCCCCTTAGACACGCGCCCGGCTAGGGCCTCCAAGCAGACACTGGATTCTGGCACAGTTCTGACACATCGAGGGCGCTTGCCGCGGTGAAAGTTCGTGCGAGTACAGTTGTGCGCACTCTTTGAGGTGAGGCAGTTACAGTGCTCAGTCAATGGATAAAGTTCAAGGCAAACTTCCTACGACTTTGTTTTTGGTTTCTTGCCCCGGCTTCTGTTCTCTGCCCAGCGCTCCATGGCCTTTTTCCTGCCATGGAGCTGGAGTTGCTTCTCAACGCTTTTCGCTTCCATACGTTTGTGCATTGGGGCGACTGACCGTTCTGATTTAGACTGGCTCGGCATTCCTGCACGTGCGCCGTGGGGCAAGGGCGATCGGAAATGGAGCGGGTCTCTGAGGTTTTGTAGTTCCCGGTAATAATACAGTGGAGTGGGCCGCTTTCCGTTGAACCTCAGTCTCTTCAGGAACGCAAGTTCTTCCTCAGTAGCATCCCTGCTCAGAATGCGGTCCCGAAGGAACCGTTTGAACCCGGGTTCTTCTTCGGACCATTGGGCCTCCCTTTCCACAAACTCGAATTTCTTCGGGTGGCCTGGAGCTAGTCTTCTGTTTAAGACGACTTCCATAGCAAAGGTTCCGAGGTTGATGTCCCAAGATTCAATCAGCGGATCGAGAAAGGAGTCGCAGTCCTGCACAGACACGTTGAACACATCCGTGTCCAGGAATTCCAGCACGATGACCCGCATGTGTTCATAGCTCCGTCCGACCAGCCGGGCCACTAACCGGAGCCAATTCTCACTTTCCAATTCCTCCTTGGCGACGTTCTTGACCACGTCCAAAAGCTTTTGCATGACAAGGCGTTCGAGTTCACCGAAGGGCTGCTTCTCAAAAATCGCCCGCACTTGTTTCTCTTTGTCCGGTGCGCATTTGCGAAGGATTAATTCTCGAACTTCTTTCAGCAAGGGCGTGGGCGGCTCTCCGAGGTTTTTTCTCAATTCTTCCTTTCGTTCGTGGTCCGCCAGCTTCGATATCTTGCCGCTCGGGAGTTTTAGGAATTTCTCCATCCTGGCATAGATATCCGTGCGGTTAGACGCGGGGGGCAATTTCTTCCGCGTCAGCAATTGGGAAATGTAAGATTCCGTAACATTGGCGGCCGTCGCCAGATCTCGCTGCTCGAGATGTAACTCTCCCAGCCGCTGCTTGATGACAAGACAAACGTCCACGTGTGGCCTCCGGTGATTAACTATATCCGATTAATACGATAGAAATGGTCGCAGATAGTACTTGACAGAGTCAAGTTAATTAACCTATGGTGGTTAACGTACTGAGGGAGCCTTCAGGTCATCCTGACCGAAACCGGTTATCTGAATCCCCCTTGGGCGCAAAAACCAAGGAGAGTGACTCATGTTTGCACGCAGAGTGTATATGCATCTAAAACCGAATACCGGCGCCGAGTTCACCCAGAGGCTGGAGAAGGAAATCATCCCTCTGCTTCGAAAACAGAAGGGCTTCCAGGACGAGATCTCGTTCGTCGGCCACGGGGGGACGGAAGCATTCGGAATCAGTCTCTGGGATAAGGCCGAGAACGCAGAGGCTTACAACCGCGGAACTTACCCAGAAGTGACCAAGATCCTTGCCACGGTGGTTGAGGGCCCTGCTCAGGTAGAAACCTTTGAAGTTTCCAACTCCACCTTCCACAAGATCGCCGCTGCAGTGACGGCCTGAAGTTGACACGTCCTCGCGTTGATTTAGGGGGCGGGGCAAACCGCCCCTGCGAGAACGTGGGAGATTTCCAATGAGCACAGCAATTAGAGAACCCGCGGAATACGTGCCCTCAGGGGGCGGGTCCTTCCGAGAGAGCGCGAGCAATTTCCGCACCCTATTTGAGGCAATGGCGTCGGCGATTTTGCCGTCGTCATGCCGGAGACAACCGCCACGGCCGCAAGAGTCGTCGCGTCTCGCATTCGCGACCAAGTGGCAAGGGACTGCGAGCAACCCGCACTTTCGGTAAGCATCGGCGTGGCGGACTATCCCGAGGGCGGTCGAACAATCGAAGACCTCCTTCAAACAGCAGACCGCGAGTTGTACGGGATGAAGATGGCAGGCTCTCCAGCAGGGAGCGGCCAAATAAGCGAAAGTTCGACAAAAAGGAGGCCGTATGTACTTTCTACCTTGGGTCATCCTTGGATTGATTACCGGCTGGCTTACCGGAAAATTGGTAAGGGAAGGCGGATACGGGCCGATCGTGAACATCGTAATGGGTATCGCTGGAGCAGTAGCAGGTGGTTTCGTCGCGCGCCTCGCGAGTTCGCCGAACCATGGTGGAGTGGCCTATACAAGCTTTGCGGCGATTTTGGGTGCCGGGATCGTGACGGGGATTAATGCTTATGCCAGCGGCAGAAAGCGATACGCCTGACATCACAAGCAGCCTTCTGCCAGCGCTAGTCGCTAGCGCGGATGCCGCTGCCTTATGCCGACCAGAGGCAAGCCTGTTGTGAGCGTGGCAGTCCGGGAACGCCACATGCAAAAGTAAGGGAGAAGCGCCATGTCACAGACAGTTGAAACTCATAGCAGCCGCTTTGAATTAGATAAAGCCTTTAGGTACGCAGTGACTTTAGCCTGGCAAGACTTCATGGAACCTACCGAGCCACGCTCAATACGAGTTGAGTACTTATGTGAACCAGGAACCGCGTTGGATCACCTAAGCGTGTGGTCGGTCAGAGCTGGAGGTTACCAAGACTTGGTGTGCGACTGCTGGACATCGGCGTCTCTGGCCCATCCAAGCGGGGCATGCTTCGGGAACAGGTACGATTCTGACGTCTTGGCTCGGGCCTTGCTATTTGTCATGAACAACCAAGGCCAGTTTGCGCGTCCCGCCGATGCTGGCCGTCATGGCTTGGTTCTGATCTACCCACCCGACGGAGATGATCATATGGAAGCCGCCACCTGGATGAAAGGGGTCCAGGCTCTGGGAATTGGAGCAAACCCGGAAGAAGCCCATGCACGACCCAGGGCCCAAGCGCAGCACCAAGAGGAGAAAGCTTGGACCTCCACGGATGAAGAAGCACATCTCCATGAGCGCAACGCGACCGTGTCCGACGAACCCATCGAGGCTCCGGCAAAAACGAATGCGGCAAAATATTTCGAATTGCGGTATGCCTGGCCCGAGTGAAGGCAATCACACCATTTGGGCCAGGAAGAAGGCGCGATCCAAGTAGATGCGCCAGCGATTTTGAATCTCATGATCGCGCGCCGGGAGGATTCGCCATACTCGCTCGAACTTCATTGGGCTATCAACAGGCAAGGAACTGCCTTTAAGCGAGATCAAAAACGCCCAATCTTGAATCCGTACGTATTTGAAGGAGATTTTCAATGAGAACAATGATGCGCAGTCTGGTTGTTTGCTTCCTCATGATCGTCGTGATCCTGCTTTCAACTCCTCTGATTCACGCGCAGGATCTCTCCCAGTATCGCCACTTTTCGTTCGGAATGACTGTGACCGATGTTTGCAAGCTGATCGACACTAAGCCGGCAGATATCACCGTGGTCCACGAACGTCCGGCGCTGATTGAAGAATTGACCTGGTGGCCGCCACAACCTTATGGCCCTTCACGCCCGGCGGAGCCGGTTGATCAGCTTCTCTTCTCTTTCGACAACGGTGCACTCTACAGAATGCTGGTGACCTACGACAGTTCTGCCACCAAAGGGCTAACCGACGAAGATATGATACGGGTCGTTTCCGCAAAGTACGGCGGCGCAACGAGGCCTGTCGCCGTAGTCAATTTCCCCATGAACCCATCGTACAAGGCCACCGAAAAAGTGATCGCACGGTGGGAGGATTCCCAATATTCACTCAACCTTTTTCGATCCTACGGGGATACCTTTGCGATCGTCATGTTTGCAAAACAATTGGATGTCCAAGCTGGGGTCTCCATTGCCGAATCCGTGAAGCTGGATCAAGAAGAGGCTCCCCAGAAGGAAGCCGCACGCGCCAAGAAAAATGCGGAGGATTTGGAACTAGAACGGCAGAAGAACATCAAGACACTTCGCCCCTAAGATCAGCGTGGCCGCAATTGCGTCATAACCGTCGCAGAACGCCACCCGAGGAAGGCACATGAAAAAGAAAGAAACGAATCAAGAATTTGATATCGGCGCGCGCGTTATCGTCAACGAAAAGGCGCCCGGCGGATATTTCGCGCTGCGTGGAACGGTTCTGGAGATTGTGCTCGGTTCCCGATATGGCATCAAGTTCGACAACCAGAAGGAACCGACGGTCTATTTGGACGCCGAATGCCTTGATCCAGCTCCACGTGCGAACCATATAGTCAGGCCACCACCAGAATCACACAGAACAAAGCCAGGAACGAATGAACTTTCAAGACTTGCTCACGTGTAGGACCTGACGCCTGTTTGACTGACGTACGACTACGCTTCGATTACGGCTGCAGCTATGGCTAAGAAGTTAGAAGCGGCGACTTCCAGAACACATGTGCCAATATTCCGAAATCGAGTGAGTAGCACAGTTTGGGAGGAGTGGGCAGGTCGCCGGTGAGGACAAATCGCCAGTTGCGCTAGAATAAGACCTTGTAGATGTCGGGGCGTAGCGCAGCCTGGTAGCGCGCCTGCCTTGGGCGCAGGAGGTCCCGAGTTCAAATCTCGGCGCCCCGACCAAACTTTTCAAATACTTAGCCGAGCGATTCATTAGTTGACCTGAGCGACTGTGCCCATATTTGTACCCACTGCTTGTTCGCTTGCGGCCTCAATTAGACCGTTGATGCGGAAGCTCT
>QHYR01000229.1 GCA_003223315.1 Acidobacteriota bacterium
ATGTGCGCACCGGCAAGCGGCTGTGGATTTTTCACACCATCCCCCGCCCCGGCGAGTATGGAGCCGATACGTGGGAGAAGGACTCCTTGTCCTACACGGGCAACACCGGCGTATGGGCGCAAATCTCCGTTGACGAAGATTTAGGGCTCGTCTATCTGCCCGTAGAGTTGCCGACCGGCGACTACTACGGAGGTGATCGCCCCGGCAAGGGACTCTTCGGCGAGAGCCTCGTCGCCGTTGATCTGCAAACCGGCAAGCGCAAGTGGCACTACCAACTGGTCCATCATGGAATATGGGACATGGATATCCCCTGCGCGCCCATCCTGGCGGATATCACGATCAACGGCCGGACCGTGAAGGCGGTAGCGCAGCCCACCAAGCAGGGCTTCCTTTACGTCTTCAACCGCGAGAACGGCGAGCCCATCTGGCCCATCGAGGAACGTCCCGTCCCCAAGGGCGACGTCCCGGGCGAATGGTATTCGCCAATGCAGCCATTTCCCACCAAGCCCCCGGCTTACGAAAATCAAGGAGTCTCCACCGACAGCTTGCTTGACTTCACCCCGGAGCTTCGCACCGAGGCGGTGAAGCTCGTCTCCAAATATCGCATCGGGCCGATCTTCACGCCGCCCTCGGTCAGCACGCTGGAGGGAACCCTGGGAACGATCACTTCGCCGGGATCAACCGGCGGAGCGAACTGGCCCGGCGGGTCCTACGATCCCGAGACCCACAAGCTGTACGTTTACTCGCAGACCGCCATCGCCGTGCTGGGAATGATTCCCACGCCGGGTCCGCAATTTTCGGATATGGAATACGTGCAGGGCACCGCCGGCAAAGATCCACGGCCGAGCACGCCCATGGGCGCCCCGCCAGCTCCTCGTCCTGCCGCTCTCGCTGCGGCGAACCAGGCGCCGGATGGCGGGGAAGGCGGCGCTACTTTGACCGTCCGTGGCTTGCCCTTGCTGAAACCTCCCTACGGGCGCATTACGGCCTACGACATGGATAAAGGCGAAATTGCCTGGCAGGTGGCGCACGGTGAAACGCCCGATAACGTCCGCAATCATGCGGCGCTCAAAGGCGTGACGATTCCGCGCACCGGCCAGGCAGGTCTGGTGGGAGTGCTGACGACAAAGACGCTGGTGATCGCCGGCGAGCCGATGTTTACGACCACTGCTTCCGGCTCGCGCGGCGCCATGCTGCGCGCCTACGATAAGGCCACCGGAAAGGAACTGGGCGCCGTGTTCATGCCCGCGCCGCAAAGCGGTTCGCCCATGACCTACATGTTGAATGGGCAGCAGTACATCATCGTCTCGATCAGCGGACGGGAATTTCCCGGCGAACTGGTCGCCTTCCGCCTGCCGTCCGTCGCCGTCTCGCGAGCTAATTGAGGCCGTGAGTAGCCTCTGACGCAGGGCCGGGGCGTGCTGTTACTGATTGATGCAGTTGCGTAGCCGAAGGAGGGTTCGTGAATCGGCCGGGGCCAGTCTCACCTGTCCCCGGCCGTTTGGTTGCTTAGTCGCCCGATTCAACGCGCAGATTGTTGGTTACGGAGAAGACTCCCGGCACGCCCAGCGCCCGCATATAGACCAAGTCCTTGTCGCCCTGATTTGCGACCACGCCTTCGAGCGTGACATGGCCGTTCTTCACGATGATGTGAATAGGCGGCACAGGCCCGTAAGCATACCGCCGCAGCGCGGGCTCGTGGTAAATCGCGCGGAACTCGGCACGCCGGATCTGATCGTCCATCGGCGAAACGGGCAACACCTCGATGTTATTGGTAACCCTGGTGACTCCCTCGATGCCCTTCACGGCATACTCGGCATCGATCTTCAGCACGGGCTGGGTGACTTGGCCAAGAAGCGTCACTTCAGTCCCGTCAACGGCGTATTGCAGGTTGTCGAATACCGAGTAGAAGGGCAGCAGCACCAGTTGATGACGCACTTGCTCGCTCAGCCACTCCTCGTAGGGCCCGCTGGCTGGGCTGAGACTGCTCTGGAAGCTACGATGGGCACTCGCCGCAATTGCAGCCGCGCAAGACAGGGACACTGCTAGGGCACTTACTCCGAACAGCTTCATTATCCTGGTCATGACATACCTCCTAGTCGATACTTCCGGCCTCTCCGAAGAGGCGGCATGTTATGGCCGAGGTGGCTTCCATGGCGGATAGCAACCTCGAATCTGAGTGTCTCTATAGCATATTATCTTAGTCTTGTCAAGTATACTTTTGTGGCGCCGTGTTCATCCCCGCGCCGCAGAGCGGTTCGCCCATGCCCATGCTGAATTGGCAGCAGTACATCATCGTTTCCATCAGCGAACGCGACTTCCCCGCCGAACTCGTCGCCTTCCGCCTGCCGTCCGTCAACGTCTCGCGAGCCAACTGAGGCCGCATAGGGCGGGTGCCGCACCCTTCGTTCTTAAGGGTGCGGGTTTCTCGCAGTGCATTCCGGCGCGAACTGGTTTGGAGGTTGGGTGCCGCACCCTGCTTGCCCTGAGCCTCGAAGGGCGCTTTCAAGGGTGCGGTTTCTTCCATGCGCAACCCTCTGCGGCGCTACTATGGACACGGGGACTTGTCACCGTATCGCAAGCAAATTGATGCGTGGCTAACCTCTGAGGCAGCGCCACGGTGCGCTGTTCGTTCTCCACCGCGCTTTAAGGGCTGACCTGCTGGCGGCCAACCGTCGACCGGCGTTATACTGCAGTCTCATCCCAGAAATAGTCCGGGCCCTAGGTGTCTTAGCGAGGACGGCTGAATGTCTAGAATACTGTTTTTTACATTGGGAATATCGGTAGTCGTTTCTAGTGCCCATGCTCAGGTTGATACAAGTAAACCAGAGACGCGCAAAATGGTTATCGAGGAGCGGAAGGGCCTGAATTGCGGAGGGATTTACGCGCAAACGAGGCTGAAGATTGATGCACAACTGAAGCTGGCCTCGAAATTCGAGGCATCTGCTGGCCTGGGCCCTCAAACGCTGGCCAATCTCAACGAGACGGCGACAGCCCTGGGACAAAAGCGGCGGGAGTTCTGCGAGTTGTACAAGGTTACCCCTGAACTAAACAAGGAAGACTACTTCCGAACCTACGGAGAACTCGATAAACGAGAATCTGACCTAGATCTGATTTTCCGAACCGTCACAAATAAAGATAGCAGTGATAGTCTAAAGAATCTACAGACTGTCGCGCCCCGTCAGACAAACGCTCCTGCAGACGCGAACGCTGCCCTAACCGAATTGCGACAAAATCTAAGCCAGATGGATCTGCGTGTAAGTAATGTTGAGACAAAGATTCAAGAACTGGATCCACTACACCAAACCATCAAAGCTGCCACGGCCACTGTGGAAGTTTTCATCGCTTCCGGCGACGCCATAAATACTCACTACATGGATTCCGGAGGATATCTGGCTTTTGCTAAAGGGCAGGATGCTTTGATGGTCGTTACCTCGCTGGATTGCTTCGGAATCCAGCAAGGAGGAAATCGTTTGCTCTACCGCGGAGTTTTCACGCTGGATGCGACGAGCTCGATCATAGGTAAGCCTATAAGTACGCTAAAGGATGCTGAATATGTTCAGATCGGCTTTAAGCCCATGGCGCAGAAGCAGCAGGTACTGCAGGGTCGAGCGATTGTTACGGTGAATGACTCCGTTAGACTGGAATTCCAAGTCCCTGCGCAGCAAATGACGCAAGACTTCATCGTGATCCGCGATATCGCCTCGGCGCTGGCTATTCTTAAATAGGTCGCTTCAAACAGATTTTTGACTCCACCTAGCGGCGGAGATATACTGACGTGCTTTTTGGAGGCATCCGCACACCGTGGGCGTTCTCGATCAGCGCTTCGAAAAAAACTTCATGATCTCGTCGGTGGACTACGTCTTCAACTGGGCGCGCAAGTCCGCCATCTGGCCGCTCACGTTCGGCCTGGCCTGCTGCGCCATTGAAATGATCGCCTCCACCACGGCGCGATTCGATATCGCCCGCTTCGGCGCGGAGGTCTTTCGCCCTTCGCCGCGGCAGGCGGACTTGATGATCGTCGCCGGCACGGTGACGCTCAAGATGGGCCCCGTGCTCAAGCGCGTCTGGGAACAGATGCCGGACCCGAAGTGGTGCATTTCCATGGGTGCATGCTCGAGCGTCGGCGGACCGTTTAACGCCTATTCGGTCTTGCAGGGAGTGGATCGCATCGTGCCGGTGGACGTCTACGTCATCGGTTGCCCGCCGCGGCCGGAGGGCCTGTTTTACGCCTTGCTCAAGTTGCAGGATAAAATTGACCAGATGTCCCTGGCGAACCGATAGCCGGCTCTTATGTAGCGCCGCCCTTCAGGGCGGCATCATTCGAATAAATTGACACAGGAGGCTCCCTGAAATGGCATTTCTGCGTGCGGCGCGAAAAGATGAGATTCCCGCGGGGACCATCCGCGAATTTCAGGTCGACGGCGCGACCCTGGCGATCTCCAATGTGGACGGAACTTTCTACGCCATTCACAACACCTGCCTGCATCGTGGCGGACCGCTCGGCGAGGGCGAGCTGAAGGGCAAAGTGGTCACCTGCCCCTGGCACGGCTGGCAATATGACGTAAGCACCGGCAAAGTCGCCCTGAACCCCGCCGTCGCCGTGGCCTGCTTCCCCGTGGAAGTTCGCGGCGAAGATATCTGGGTCGACTGCGGCTAGCCCGGAGGCCATAAGCCGTTTGCTCCGTTCCGCCGCCGGCAATCTCGTTCGAATCAAACCCCGCTTTGAGGTCCATTCGAATCATTCCTGTGAACTGGATCATTCGAATACTATTTATTAAATAGATATATCTTGCTAATCAGATGATAATATGCTATGCTCTCGTATGTTCTTCGGTAATCCACTCCGTCTCTTTGGCTTTGTTCCGGCCTCTGTCCTCTTCTCCCTCGCGCTCGCACCAACTGGCGCCGATCCTCAAAGCCGTCGGATGTCATCCCGAGGTCGCCGTGGCAAATCGTCTGCACATCGGATCTTTTGGTTCCGCGACCGAGGCGCGCTCTTCGCGTCCCGGATGCCTTTGCGGGGGATCTGGAGTTGGTGTCCTAAGCCATGCAGTATGAGCACATGCGCAGAAAGCGTCCGGAACTCTCGCAGAATCAGCACTTCCAATTCACGATATTTAAAGCTCTTTAGAATGAACACTTGCGAAAAATACCGGGGAGGGGCTACGCACAAGCGCCTAATTGTAGCGGCCGCCTTCAGGCGGGCCACAGTGACCACCCGCAAAAATGGGGGGACTTAGTCCGCGGCACAGATCTTGCTGGGCCATGCGACTAAACACAATAGAATGTGCACTTACAAAACGCGGCAAGCAAGCCCCGCAGAATGAACACTTACGGAAAACAACACCCGGGGGAGGGGTCGGGTTGAGCAATGGTAATGGGGTTGTCGGGCGCGAAAAGGCCGTGGCGATCACGGCGCTTTTCGCGCGTAGAAAAGTCCGGACGGCAAAAGGGCGTTCTTCGCGCGAAAGTCGCCCGCCGCGAACGTCTTCTTCGCCGCGCACGTCATTCCATGGAATGAGCTTCGCGGCGTTAACAGGTTAACAGAGTGATCAGGAGCTTCGCGGCGCTCGCAAAGACATCAGGAGCTTTCGCGCGTTAACCAAGTCCACGCCGCTTTTGCCGGATAAAAAAGTATAATCGCGAGCTAGTCAATCATGATCGGACATCTGCGCGGACAACTCGTGGACAAGCGGCCCAACCAGCTCCTGGTGGACGTGAACGGCGTGGGCTATCTCGTCTCCATTCCGCTATCCACTTTCTATGCGCTCGGAGAACTGCACCAAGACATCACCCTGCTCGTCCACACGCACCTGCGCGAAGATTCCATTGCCCTTTACGGCTTTCTCACTGCCCGCGAAAAGCACTTCTTCGAGCTGCTGATCTCCGCTTCCGGAGTCGGACCCGCGCTCGCGCTGAAAATTCTCTCGGGAATGAGCGTGGATGAATTGCTCCCGGCGATTCGCGCCGGCGATCTGGTGCGCCTCACACGCATTCCCGGCGTAGGACGCAAAACGGCCGAGCGCATTGTGGTCGAATTGCGCGATAAGCTTGCGGCCATGGAGCCGCCGCAGCCGGAGCGCGTCCCGGCAGCCGGCCGCACGCAACTCGAGTCCGACGTCGTTTCCGCGCTGCTCAATCTCGGCTATGATCGCCGCGCGGCGGAGAAAGCTCTGGAGGAGGTCGCTGGCAATGGTCGCGGCGCCCGCGCCGGCGCGAACGCCATGCAGAGTTTTGAAGCGCTGCTTCGCGCCACGCTGCAACAGTTGAGCCATCCGGCCAAGGCGGCAGCGCCTTCGGGGGCAAGCAACCCATGATCAGGTTGTCGAGCCGCGAAAAGGCTACCTACAGGATGCGCTTTTCGCGGCCTAAAAGATGACCGATACGCCCAAACGCATCGTTTCCGGGCGCGCCTTTGACGAAGACGCGCGGCTCGATGCCAGCGTGCGCCCGAAGCGCATGGCGGATTTTATCGGCCAGGCGCGCGTCAAGGAAAATATCCTGATCGCCATCGAAGCGGCGCGCAGCCGGGGCGATTCGCTCGATCACGTGCTGCTCTACGGTCCTCCAGGCCTGGGGAAAACCTCGCTCGCGCAAATTATCGCCAATGAGTTGGGCGTCACCATCAAAACCAGTTCCGGCCCGCTGCTCGAGCGCAAGGGGGATCTGACGGCCATTCTCACTTCGATCGAAGTGCGCGAAGTCTTCTTCCTGGACGAAATTCATCGCCTGCTTCCCGCGATCGAAGAGATTCTTTATCCGGCCATGGAGGACTACCGAATCGATCTCGTCATCGGACAGGGCCCGGGCGCGCGCATTCATCCCTTTCAGTTGAACCGCTTCACGCTGGTGGGCGCGACCACGCGCGCCGGCCTGATCACGGCGCCGCTGCGTTCGCGCTTCGGCATCGTGCATCGGCTCGAATACTACCGGCCGGAGGACCTGGTGGAGATTTTGCGCCGCTCGGCGCAGATTCTTTCCATCGCTCTGGACGCCGGCGGCGCCGAAGAAGTGGCGCGCCGGAGCCGCGGCACGCCGCGCGTGGCCAATCGCCTGTTGCGCCGGGTGCGGGACTTTGCCGAAGTCCGCGCGCAAGGCCGCGTCACCGCCGAAGTCGCCCGCGAAGCGCTGGACAGGCTCGGCGTGGATGAACACGGGCTCGACGAAGTGGACCGCAATTTGATGCTCACCATCATCCAGAAATTCTCCGGAGGTCCCGTGGGGCTCAATACCATCGCCGCTTCGCTCAGCGAGGAAGAGGACGCCATCGAAGAGATCTACGAGCCGTACTTGATGCAGATGGGCCTGCTCGACCGCACCCAGCGCGGCCGCATGGCCACGCCGCTGGCCTACAAACATTTCGGCCTGGAACCGCCGCGCACGCAGCATGCCCTCTTCTAGATGAGCGGCGGGCTGAGTGCATGCCGTCATCCCGGACGGAGTAGGGGATCCGCTTTTCGTCAAATCCAAAGCTTCTACAATGGCAGAGAAAATCGTTTACATTTCGCTGGGGTCGAATCTCGGAGATCGCTCCGCGATGCTCGCGCGCGCTGTGGACGCCCTGAATTCCGCGGGCATTCGCGTCGCGCGGCAATCTTCCCTCTATATTACCGAGCCCGTCGGCGCGCCCGGCCAGGCCTGGTTTCTGAATGCGGCGGTGGAAGCGGAAACGTCGTTGCTGCCGGTGCAATTGCTGCACGCATTGCTGAAGATCGAACGGGAATTAGGCCGGCGGCGCATCACGCCGCACGGTCCGCGCACCATCGATCTGGACCTGCTATTTTATGGCTCGACCGTGATTCGCAGCAGAGAACTGGAGGTGCCTCATCCGCGGCTGACCGAGCGCCGATTTGT
>QHYR01000316.1 GCA_003223315.1 Acidobacteriota bacterium
GTTCGCGAAGGGCTCATCGCGGTCGTATCCGTGAAGCTGCCGCAGCCTCAGTTCGAAGGCCAGACCAAAGGCAAGCTGAATAGCGACATCAAGGGCCATGTGGAGCAGTTGGTAAATGACCGGCTGGGCGAATACTTCGATAAGCATTCCACGGTGGCGCGGCGGATCATCGGAAAGTGTATTGACGCGGCGCGGGCCCGCGAGGCGGCCCGCAAGGCGCGCGAGCTTACCCGCCGAAAATCCGCCATGGATTCGGGAGGCTTGCCCGGGAAGCTGGCCGATTGCCAGGAGCGCGATCCAGCCAATTGCGAGATTTTTATCGTTGAGGGCGAATCGGCCGGCGGCTCCGCCAAGCAGGGCCGCGACCGCCGCTATCAGGCCATCCTGCCCCTTAAAGGAAAGATCTTGAACGTGGAGAAGGCACGCTACGACAAGATGCTGGGTCACGAGGAAATCCGCGCCATCATTACCGCCCTGGGAACGGGAATCGGCAAGGACGATTTCGACGCCGGCCGCTTGCGCTACCACAAGATCATTCTGATGACCGACGCGGACGTGGACGGCAGCCACATCCGCACTCTGCTGCTCACGTTTTTCTTCCGCCACATGAAGGAGCTCGTCGAGCGCGGGCATGTCTATATCGCCCAGCCTCCTCTCTATCGCGTCAAGCGCGGCAAAATGGACCGCTACATCCGCGACGAGCGCGAGTTTTCTCATGAGCTGATGCGCCGAGCCACCGAGGATCACATCGTCAAGGCCAAAGAGGGCATCTCGCTCGAGGGCGCCGCGCTCACCACGTTCCTTCTTAATGTGCAGGAATATGACCAGATCGCGGCCAAGTTGCTCCGGCGCTTGCGCGAACGCGCGCTGGTGGACCTGGTCGCGGCAAGCGATCTCGAGAAGAAGGCCGATTTCGAAGATAAGAAGGCGCTCGAGAAACTGCTGAAAGCCATCGAGAAGGCCAAACTCAAAATGGAAGCCAAGCTTTCTTACGACGAGGAGCACAGCCTCTACGAATTGGTGCTCGGCAACGACTCTGGCCCCTGGGCGCGAATTAATTGGGCGCTCGCCTCGAGGCAGGACTGGAAGCGATTGCGCACGCTCGGCCGGGCCATTTCTGCTTCGGATAAACCGCCGTTTAGCGTCTCTTGCAATGGCGACAAAGTGAGCAAAGAGAGCGCAGTTCAGGTACTCGCCTTCGTGCTCGAAGATGCCAAGAAAGATTTTACGATTACGCGCTTTAAGGGCCTGGGTGAGATGAATCCTGACCAGCTCTGGGCCACCACCATGAACGCCGAGACCCGTACTCTGTTGCAGGTGAAGCTCGAGGACATGGTCGAGGCCGAGACGATCTTTACCACGCTCATGGGCGAAAACGTCGAGGAGCGGCGCAAATTCATCGAAGACAATGCCCTCGACGTCCAGAACCTCGACATTTAAGTTTTAGCGCGCACCCCAGAAAGGAAGCCCAAAGCCAATGGCAGAGGAAAAAACTCCAGCCATTTTAATTCCGGTGGATATCGAAGCCGAGATGAAGAAGTCCTATCTCGACTACGCCATGAGCGTGATCATTGGGCGCGCGTTGCCCGATGTGCGCGATGGCCTCAAGCCCGTGCACCGGCGCATCCTTTATGGCATGCACGAGATAGGGCTGACTTCCACGAGGGCTTACCGCAAGTGCGCCAAGATCGTCGGCGAAGTCCTCGGCAAATTTCATCCGCACGGCGATGCTCCCGTATATGACGCCCTGGTGCGCATGGCGCAGCCCTTTAGCATGCGTTACCCGCTGGTGGATGGACAGGGCAACTTCGGCTCGGTGGATGGCGACCCGCCGGCGGCCATGCGTTACACCGAGGCGCGCCTGGCGCGCATCAGCGAAGAGTTGCTGGCGGATATCGATCGAGAGACCGTCGATTTCGTCCCCAATTTCGATGAAACCGAGCACGAACCGGTCGTGCTCCCCACGCGTGTG
>QHYR01000317.1 GCA_003223315.1 Acidobacteriota bacterium
CACCGGCGGGTATATCGCCGGCCGCGATGGCATCGAGCAGGCCTATAAGAAGGGTCGCGGCAGCTTCATCATGCGCGCTAAAGCCTCGATCGAACAGGTGGGCAAAGACCGCGAGAATATCGTCATCACCGAAATTCCCTACCAGGTAAACAAGGCGCGCCTGGTCGAGCGCATCGCTGAACTCGTACAGACGAAAAAGATCGAAGGCATCTCTGACGTGCGCGACGAGTCCGATCGCGAAGGCATGCGCGTCGTGGTCGAGGTCAAGCGCGGCGAAGAAGCTCAGCTCGTCCTCAACCACCTCTACAAGCTGACACAAATGCAGGAATCGTTCGGCATGATCCTGCTGGCCATCACCGGCGGCCAGCCGCGCGAGATGGGCTTGCTCGAACTGCTGCGGCTCTTCCTCGAACATCGCCGCGAAGTGG
>QHYR01000318.1 GCA_003223315.1 Acidobacteriota bacterium
TCTCGAGAATCTCGATGAAGTGATCAAGCTCATTCGCCGCAGCAAGTCGCCCAAGGAAGCCAAAGAAGGCTTGATGACGCGCTGGAGCTTCAGCGACCGCCAGGCGCAAGCCATTCTGGACCTGCAACTCCATCGCCTCACGCAGATGGAGCGCGAAAAGATTCTCGAAGAACTCAAGCAGATCCAGGCCAAGATCGCCGAACTCAAGGAAATTCTGGCCAGCGAAAAGAAATTGAAGCAGGTAATCGTCTCCGAGCTGCGGGATATTCAAAAAGAGTTCGGCGACGGACGTCGCACGCAAATCGTCGACGCGGTCGAGGAGATCAAGGTCGAAGATCTGATCGCCGATACCGATATGGCCATCACCATCAGCCATGCCGGGTATATCAAGCGCACGCCCGTGGACGTCTATCGCCATCAGTCGCGCGGCGGCAAAGGGCGGATCGGCGCGCGCACGCGGGAAGAGGATTTCGTTGAGTACCTCTTCGTCGCCTCGGCCCACAGCTACATCCTGCTCTTCAGCTCCAAGGGCCGGGTCTACTGGCTCAAGGTCTACGAACTTCCTGAGGCTGCCGCGGCCACGCGGGGCCGAGCCATCACCAGCCTGGTGAAGTTCCAGGAGGACGAACACCTCACCGCGCTCGTCCCGGCGCGCAATCTGGAAGAGACGGGCCGCTACGTTTTTTTCGCCACGCGCAACGGCACGGTGAAGAAAACCGAGCTTGCCGAATTCAGCAATCCCCGGCCTTCGGGAATCATCGCCATTACTCTGGAACCCAAGGACGAATTGATCGGCGTGAAGCTCACCGACGGCAAGCAGATGATCTTCCTCGCCAGCCACGAGGGCCAAGCCATTCTTTTCCGAGAAACGGAAGTTCGCGCCATGGGCCGCCAAGCCGGCGGCGTGAACGGCATGGACCTTGGGAAGGACGATTACGTGGTGAGCATGGATGCCGTGCAGCCGGATTTTGAGATTGTCCGTAAGGAATCGAAGAAAGATACGCAAAGCCTGGATGAACTGGAGAACGAAGTCATCAAGGATTCGCTCACTTCCCTGATGTTGAGCATCTCCGAAAAGGGCTACGGCAAACGCACGCCGCTGGCCGAATACCGCATCACTTCGCGCGGCGGCAAAGGCGTGATCAATCTGAAGACCACAGAACGCAATGGCCCCGTGGTTGCCGCCCTCCAGGTCGGCGAAGATTCCGACGTGATGATCATCACCGAATTCGGAAAGATCATTCGCGTGCATTCCAAGGAAATTCGCGAGGCGGGCCGCTCCACTCAGGGCGTGCGCCTGCTTCGTCTCGAAGGTGAAGATAAAATTGCCGCTGCCGCTATTCTCGAAGAGGAAAGTAACGGCGCCGATGGGGCGGGTGGGACTCCCGCCGGAGCGCCTGGCGGGGCGAAGGAACGGGAGCCAGAAAAATCCTGAGCGCCTCTCCTACGCGCCCGGTGAACTGAGGTAGTAGCCCGGTCGCGAGCGCACTGTCAGGCCGCGCCGATCGACCACTTGCACGCGAATTTCGTGATAGCCGCCGCTATCGGTCCCCGAGGGAC
>QHYR01000319.1 GCA_003223315.1 Acidobacteriota bacterium
CGAGGGTGCTCCTTCCTGTAGGCGTTGATGCGAGAGATCAAAACCTACTCTAAGGGGCGCCCTTTTATAATGCGTTTCTCCCAACTCTGGCAGAATCATATTCTTGCAAAAAGGCCGCCAACAACCCCCGTGGAATCACATCGTTGCAAAAAAAGTAGGGGGGCACCCCCCGGAAAGCTAATGCAACACTTGAAGAGTTTGTCAGCCCGATGAATCTTGCCGCTAATTCGGTTGTTTCCCCCCAAAGGCTCCAACCTCCGCCACCTTTGAGCTTATCAGCGTTCAAGCGCGTGCCCGGGCTCAGGCAATTCGCTAGAATCGAGGGGTGACGCTGGCGATCGAATGCCACGGCCTCCGCAAGACCTATGACGGCAAGGTGGAAGCCTTGCGCGGGATCGACCTCGAGATTCGCGAAGGCGAATGCTTCGGGCTGCTCGGACCGAACGGCGCCGGCAAGACGACAGCTATCGAGATTCTCGAAGGTTTGCTTGCGCCGACTTCGGGCGAAGTGCGCATCTTGGGTCGCACCTGGCAAAGCCACCCGCGCGAGTTGCGCGAAATGCTCGGCATCTCCTTGCAGGAGACCCGCCTGGCGGAGAAGCTCACGGTTCGCGAGACCATCGAGCTCTTCGCCAGCTTCTATCGCCAGCCCCGATCCACTAGAGAAGTTCTGGCCGACCTCGGGCTCGCGGAAAAATCGGACGCTTGGGTGGGCAAACTTTCGGGCGGCCAGCGGCAGCGGCTTGCCGTAGCCACGGCGCTGGTGGCCAATCCGCGAATTTTATTCCTCGATGAGCCCACCACCGGACTCGATCCGCAGAGTCGCCGCCAGCTTTGGGAGATTATCCGTGAATTTCAGCGCCACGGCGGGACCGTGCTCTTGACCACGCATTACATGGACGAGGCCGAGCGCCTCTGCGATCGCCTGGCCATCATCGACTACGGCCAGATCATCGCCGCGGGGACTCCGGCGGAATTGATCGACCGGCTGGGCGGCCAGCACGTGGTCGAGTTTGCCGTCGGCAATGAGACAGCCGGCGTATCGCCTGACCAAGCAAAAGCTGGCGCCCACGATTTCTCACAAGAAACGTGGCGCGGCCTGCCTGGCGTGGAATCCGTGCGCGCCGATGATGGCCTCGTCTGCTTGACCGTTCGCCAGCCCCACGTCACCATTCCGGCGCTGCTCGAAGCCGTTTCACAGCAGGGCGCCAAACTGCTGCACCTGACCACGCGACAGGCCAGCCTCGAAGACGTGTTCGTCCGGCTCACCGGCCGGCACTTGCGGGAAGAATCATGAGCGCCCCATTGAGAACAGATGAAGCGAATAAGGCCGCCCCTGGAGCGGCGCCGGGCATTGCGGTGCGCAGCGCCGGAAAGCACACTGGTGCGAAACAGAATGGCCGCTGGTCAGGTTACACGCACCTTCTTCTCGCTCGCATCAAGGAGATGCAGCGCGAGCCCGAAGTGATCTTCTGGGTCTTTCTCTTTCCTCTGCTGCTGGCCTTTGGATTGGGAATCGCCTTTCGCTCCCGCCCGGCCAGCATTCCCAACGTGGCCATCGCCGCAGGTCCCGGTGCCAACGCCGTGCTGCAAATGGCCCAGCGTTCGCCACAGTCGCTGCGCGCGCAGATCGTCTCTGAAGCGGAAGCCCTGAACGAGTTCCGCCTCGGCAGGTATGATCTGGTCATCATTCCTGGGGAGGACGGCGGTATGGAGTATCGCTATGACCCGGCGCGCCCGGAAAGCGTTCTGGCGCGCGCGCAAGCCGACGATGCCTTGCAAGCAGGCGCAGGGCGCAAGGATCCGCTGCCCACCTCGGCACAAGCTTCCAGCGAGCCCGGAGCCCGCTACATCGATTTTCTGATTCCCGGCTTGCTGGGGATGAACCTGATGAATTCCGGCATGTGGGGCGTGGGCTTTGCTCTCGTCGATTACCGGCAGCGCAAATTACTGAAGCGCTATGTGGCCACACCCATGCGCCGCAGCGATTTCCTGCTGGCGCTCACCAGCAGCCGTCTCGTGCTCATGATCGCAGAACTGGGATTGCTGCTTGGCTTCGGAATCTTCGTCTTTCATATGCGTGTGGCGGGATCATGGCTGGCCATCGTGTTGCTCGGAGCGCTCGGCGCAGCCGCCTTTGCCGGTCTGGGCCTGCTCACCGCCAGCCGCGCCCAAAAAATCGAAAGCGTCAGCGGATTGATCAACCTGGTGATGATGCCGATGTGGGTTTTCTCGGGCGTCTTTTTCTCCTATGAGCGATTCCCGGCCGTGGTGCATCCGCTGATCCACGCTCTGCCGCTGACGGCGCTCAATGACGCGCTGCGCGCCACCATCCTCGAAGGAGCGCCGCTGGCCGCCCAGGCCGGACGCTTGGCGGTGCTCGTCGCGTGGACCGCGGTGTCTTTTCTACTCGCGCTGAGTTGGTTCCGCTGGACGTAATTTCTGGCAGCCGAACGTGTGAGCTACGAAAAGTTGCACGATCGGAATCGCCGCAAGCAGCATGATCGCAGCGAGAAGTTGAAGGCACGCGCTTCTCTGCACGCGGAGGGCGGCAGGCGAAGATGGATTCCGCAGCCCTCCACGTTTGGAAGTTTTACGGGCAAGCAGCAGTTTTGACGCAGGCCACGAGATCTCCCACCAAATTTGCTACATTGGGCGTTCCCCAACCGGTGGCGAAATCGTACCCGGGTCCGGCGTTGAAGCCTACGGGCGTGCCCGCCAACTGATTATTCCCTGACTTCATATCGTGGAAGTCGGTGCTGTACGCGGAGGATTCAGCGAGTTTATAGAGCGCCGGATTGATATAACCCAGAGGGCCCTTTCCCTTGCTGGCGCTAAATTGATTGGCCAACGCAACGATGGCGGCCCACTGCGGCGAGCCCGCGCTCGTGCCTCCCACGACGAACCACGTTGGGGAGCCGAGAGCGGTGTAGTAAACCAGCACACCGCCATTTACCGCCGCGTTATAGGAGATATCGGGGACGGTCCTTGAAGTCAGACCCAGTCCGGCTTGAAAGCCCGGAACCCCGAAGAACAGACTGGGTGAACCACCGGTGGCCGCGCCCAGCTTCGGCTCATTCCATACCTGCTCAGCGCCATAGCCTACCGGCGTGCAGCCGGGAAAGCCGGGCCGTGGTCCGACGCTGCAAGGGCCGGTGAAAGTGGCAAGGCCCGAGGTGCAAGTTTTGCCGGAGGCGCAATTAAACGCTGTTCCGGTGGGGAGATAAGGGTTGCCTTCGGTTCCGCCCACAGCGGTATTCAGAGGGTCAGAAGCCGGGAAGAGAGCATTGGCCGTGGCGTGGCCGTTGGTGGCGCCGGAGTCGCCGGCGGAGGCCAAGACAGTGATGTTCGCCTGTTTCGCGGCAGCGTAATTCTTTTCTGCCTGCAGAATCTGCGCGTTGTTATCATGAACCAGGATTTCGGGTATGCCGAAACTTTGGGACATGATGCTGCCCGGGAATTGCGCAATCGCGGCCGCCTCTGCGGTATTGATTGCATTTCCGCTCGAGGTCGCGGCGACCACCAGTACAATGCTCGCGCCGGGGGCCATGGCATGGGCATATTCCACGTCGAGGCTGGTCTCGATGGTCCAGCCAACCTCATCGTGGAGCGCGTTCCGGGGCTGGAAGGTAGGGCAACCCTGCGGGCATAGAACCGTGAACGACGGAGGAGCAGGAATGCCGAAGGTACTGTCGAAGACGGCCAGATCGTTCTGGATCGTAGGACTTCCAAAAGCGTCCACGATCACAATGGTCTGTCCTTGTCCGTTGAGTCCCGAAGGAAAGTTATAAGCCGCGCGAATAAAATCGGGCGAATAACAAATGAGGCTCCCCAAGCTGCGGCTGCTGCAATACGGCACCGAGGCGGGAACGATCGTGCCAGGGCTTACTTCTATTCGCGGAGGATTGGTCACGTAGGTGAAATCGCCGTTAGAAGTGGTTTGGCCATGGAACGAGGTCGCTATTCCAAACACCAGGAATGCGATGGCTGCGAGGCACAGGAGATGTGTTGAAAAATGCTGCATACTACCTCCTCGGATGTTTTCACTGCGGACTGGCAGAAAATCTACTGGGGACGAACGCTCAAGCATCGTACTCAAGTCGATCAGATTGTCAAGTTGTCAGTTTAGGCTTTACTCTGTCAAGAGACTAATCGAGAAATCTGCAGGCAAACGGTTGCATTGACAGCGAGTCAGGCACGGCACTAGCATGGCAGCCACTCGAATTCAAGCAACGCACGGCCAGCGAGGAGGAGCGTATGACGCGGCGCGCAAGCATTCTGATTGCACTGGTGTGTCTGATGGCGGCGACGGCATCCGCACAGGACGTTCGCAGCGTCTTGCAAGCTTCCGCCAAAGCCATGGGTCTTACAAACCTGAAGACCATTCAGTATTCCGGCAGCGGATGGTTCTCGTTGGTCGGGCAGACCTACGGCTTGAATGAAGATTGGCCGCATTACGAAGTGAATCCCTACACGCGCACAATCGACTACGACGCCAAGTTCTCGCGCGAAGAGTACACACGCAGACAGGGCAACTATCCCACGCTCGGCCGAGTGCCCATGCCGGAGCAGCACATCGTCAATTTCTTGAATGGCACCTCCGCCTGGAATGTCGAAGGCGACAAAGTCGTGCCCCAAACGCGGCCGTATCTCGACGGCGCACCGGTTTCCGACCTGCGCCAGCTCGAAATCATGATTACGCCGCACGGATTTCTGAAGGCGGCCTTGGCAGCGTCCGACGCCACGGCCATCTCGCAGCCCATCGTAGGCTCCTCGGATTTCGGCCTGTCGCAAAACGGACGTAAGGTGACGATCGTTTCGTTTACGGTGATGGGCGGGAAATACAAGATCAACGGGACCATCAACGACCAGAACCTCGTGGAATTAGTGGACACGTGGTTCCCCAATCCGGTTTACGGAGACATGAACTACGAGATGCGTTACACGCAATATAAGGATTTCGACGGCGTGAAGTTTCCTACGCTGGTGCACGTCCATCAGGGCGATCCGGTGCTGAATCCGGCGCACAATTATTACGAGATCAAAGTGACGAGCGTGCAAGCCAACGTCAAGGTCGCGGTCGAGGCCGTTCCGGCCGCCGTGCGCACGGCGAAGGCGCCGCCGCTAACCGTGCAGACGCAAAAGCTGGCCGATGGCGTTTGGATGATCGGAGCCGCGAATTACAACAGTTTGGCCATGGAGTTCCGCGATTTCGTGGCGCTGGTGGAGGCACCTGTCAACGAGGCGCGTTCGCTGGCCGTGATCGACGAAGTGAACCGCCTCGTCCCGAACAAACCGATTAAATACCTGGTTAATACCCATCATCACTTCGATCATGCAGGCGGGCTCCGCACTTTTCTCGCGCAGGGAACGACGATCGTGACCCACGAGACGAACAAGGAATACTACCTGGAGATCCTATTCCATCCTGGCGGATGGTCGCTGCAACCAGACCGGCTGGCTCAATACCACCCCATGTACATGATCAGCAGGCGGCCGGCGCCGATCGAGACAGTAGGCGGCGATACACGCATCACCGCGCCTTACGTCGTGACCGATGGCGCACGCATGATGGAAGTCTTTCATGTGTTGGACGTGGCCTACGACTTGGGCGATCCTTCCTACCGGCAGGGGAACCACAGCAACGACATGCTGATGGCTTACCTGCCCAAGGAAAAAATCCTCGTGAATGCGGATCTCTATTCGCCGCCGGCGCAGGGCGCAGCCCCGACTGCTGCCACTCCCGGCATGCGGACGCTGTATCAGAACATGCAGCTGCTGAAGCTGGATGTCGCCCAACATGTTCCCGTCCACGGCCGCGTGGCGACGAATGACGAATTTGTGAAACTAGCCGGCAAGACTCTGAGCAGCGAAAAATAAAGTCGGGGCGAACGTGGGCCTGCTCCGCCCCGCCCGGCTCGCACAAAGCGAGCCGGTCCGCGGTGATCATTTCCGAGGCCACGCCGCCATATCTAAGAATGCCTCAACAATGGCCGCTACCCCTTTTATGCAAGAAGTGATTAGCCGATGGGGCGAAACGGCTCCCTATTGGGAAAAGCACCGCGCGATTATCCGCGAGATGTTTGCGCCGGTCACTCAGGCGCTGGTCGAGGCGACGAAGATCACTCGCGGGAGCGCTGTGCTCGATGTGGCCACGGGCCCGGGAGAGCCGGCGTTGGCAATTGCCGAGTTGGTTGGGACTGAAGGCAAGGTTTTGGGCATCGATGCGGTTCCAGAGATGGTGGAAGCTGCGCGTCGTGAGGCACTACGCCGTGAGCTTCATAACGCCACTTTTGCCGTGGCACTCGCTGACTTTCTGCCCTTTCCAGCCAACAACTTTGACGCAGTGGTGAGCCGCTTCGGCGTCATGTTTTTCCAATCCCCGGTTGGTGCGGTC
>QHYR01000108.1 GCA_003223315.1 Acidobacteriota bacterium
CTTTCTGCCCTTTCCAGCCAACAACTTTGACGCAGTGGTGAGCCGCTTCGGCGTCATGTTTTTCCAATCCCCGGTTGGTGCGGTCCGCGAGATGCTGAGGGTCGTCAAGCCCGGAGGCAGGATCGCTCTGGCGGTGTGGCATTTCGCCGAGAAGAATTCCTTCCATTACACTTTGTCGCGAATTGTTGAACGCTACGTCGCCTCGCCGCCGCCGACATCGGATTCGCCAGATGCATTCCGCTTTGCAGAACCTGGCAAGTTACGGGCCGTGCTTTCAGAGGCAGGCGCCGCCTCGGCATCTGAGGACCTGCTGCGGTTCTCGATACGCGCGCCGGTTTCGGCAGAGGACTTCTGGACGTTGCGATCGGAGATGTCGGAAAGGCTTCGCAGCAAGCTCGCCAAGATTCCAAAGGAGCAGATGACTGAGGTAAAACGTGAGGCCATTGAAGCTTTTCGTGCCTATTCGGGAGACGGTGGCCTGAGTTTTCCCGCCGAGGTGCTCATCGTGGCGGGCGGTAAACCTTCCTGAGAACGTAACAAATTCTCTCTGAAATCTAGGGTTGAGTGGCATCCGCAGCGGAGGCGGGCCGGTCGGCCGGCCGTGTTATGCTTGGGGCCGGGCTCGGAAATGGGTGCCATGAGAACATTGTGGCCATCAGGCTGCGCGCTTCTTTTCGCGGGAGCCTTGTTTGGCGCGCTGTACGCACAGCGCCCCTTCCGTGAGTACCCTTCGGTGGAATATGGTGAATCGATTCCGCTGCCCCCGGATTGGCAGAGGCAGGCGGAGTGGACCTTCGCTCGGCTGATGTTTCCTCCTGGCCCGCTGGATGGCTACCGCGGCCGATTCGATGGCGATTGGCGGCTGGGGCTCTCGCTCTGGACTCAGGACTATCCCCGCGCGGACCGCGCATTCGCGCAGGCGGTCCGGCGCTTGACCCGCGTGGATGCTCGCTCGGTCGAGGAGCCGGTGAACCTGGACGACGGCGACGAGGTTTACAACTGGCCCTGGCTCTACGCCGTGCAGGTGGGCGAATGGGGCCTGACGGAGCAGCAGGCCAAAAAACTTCGCGATTATCTGCTTCGCGGCGGCTTCTTCATGGCCGACGATTTCCACGGATCCCAGGAACAGGCTTATTTCGAGAAAACCATGAAGATGGTTTTCCCGGACCGCCCCATCGTGGATATCCCCAATAACGACGAGATTTTCCACACGCTTTTCGATTTGGACAACCGCTACCGCATCACCGGCGCGGAGCACCTGGACACCGGCTACAAAAAAGACGGCAAGGTGGCGCGTTGGGAGGCCATCTATGACGATAAAGGCCGCGTCATGGTGGCCATTTCCCTGAATTCGGATATCGGCGACTCCTGGGAATGGTCAGATACTCCCAGCTATCCCCTCAAATTCTCCGACCTCGGAATGCGCATCGGAGTGAATTACGTCGTCTACGCGATGACCCACTGAGTCGGTGATAGGATTATGCATCGCAAACCGCGCGCCTGTAGCTCAGCTGGATAGAGTCCGCCCGAGGCGGACCTTCGAAGCAGACCTGCCTTTTCTCAGCCGTCAGGTGACCAACTAACTCGCTTCCTCTTGTTCGGCGTCTAGGACATCGAGATTGAAACCAAGGCAGACGGAAAAAAGCTGTAGAATGCATCCAGCGAAATTTTGAACGGCCCCGTAGCTCAATCGGATAGAGCACTTGGCTTCGAACCAAGGGGTTGGGGGTTCAAGTCCCTCCGGGGTCGCCACTTTGCTAGGAGAAAGCCACGTATGAAACTTCGTGTGAAGCCCATGAAACCAGGCATGCGGCTCGCAAAATTTTACAAGTTGGACGTGCAAAGCGCCTACTCTCACCGTGAGGGAAACTGGTATTGGAATTTAGATCGGTTTCCAGCAGCTTACTTTGATGCCGCTGGATGCGTCATTTTTCAGACAGAGGCAGACTATCTACGCTGTGTAAATTTGAGCATCGGTCCTACGAATACGGGAGTCCGAAACAAAGACGTGGGCATGAGCATCAAGGAGATAGCGGGTTACAGGGTGTTAGACCCTCCGCCTATTTCTGTTTGAAGGTCCGGGAAACGCCAGAGGAAGGTTGGCCGAGATAAAAGGAGATTCACTGTGATGCGATTCATCGAACACCACGGAGACCGTACAGCTAGGGTTCTCTTAATGGATCATCCTGCCGTAGAGCAATGCAGACAGTATGTCGTGCAAGAGGTGATCGGCTATGGCGACAATGGGTGCCGCATAGCTCTGGAACATCCTGTATCCGGGTGGATGTTCTGGGCTACCAAAGACCAAGTGAGACCGCCCAGTTAGCAAAGCAGGTTCAAAGATGAGAAAAGTCGCTTTGCTTATACTATTGTTGCCTATAACGATAAGCGCTCAGCCAAAAAACCACATAGGTTTTCTGGAGGTAACGGACAGTCAGTACAAAACAGGAAACGGTTGGTATGTTGGGGGAAGATACCTTCCAGAGATAGGTTCTCAGGGAGTCATCTTATGGGATAACGCTAAGAGTTGTGCTATCGCTGTGGTAGTACGGCCCCATCTTAGTGAAGGAGAGTGGAAAGTTTTTGCTAACAAAGACTTCACGAAAATATTCGTGGAGCAATCTGCTGAACCTGCTAAGGGAAAGTCATTGCCGAGAACGAAGACAGAATTACTTAAATTAGATTCTTACTCGACTTGCAGTCCTGACGGAGCTCCGTGAACTTTCCGTTCGGGGCTTTGGATTTTGCTGGCGGCTCCCGGCAAGCAAATCAATTTGAGCATCAGATTGTTGTACAGACTGTCAGAATCACACTTTGTCTTCGAAGCAGACGGTTCCGAATGGCGCAGCCGAGTCTCAGTCGCACACTCCGCGAGGGACGGTGAGCTACTTCCAGGACTCCATGGCTTTTCTCATGAGTGACCCGGAAGGCTGTTCCACCACCTCTAATCGGATTCCGTTAGGATCCATAACATTGGACAGGCGCGAACCGGTCCCACCACCGGAACGAACGTCCGCCATCGTTGCGCCGGCCTTACGAAGCTGCGTCACGCTAGCGCTTGCGTCGTCGGTCAAGACGCCGATGTGGGTGAGGCCGGCGGGGAGGTTCGCAGTGGCCGGCGCCATCTCCAGGAAAGTGTCGCGGCTGATCTGAAAAAATGTGGTGGTTGGTTTGCCATCGGGGCTGGGCAGCGCGTAGGCGACGCGAAAACCCATCACCTTGGTATAGAAGTTCAACGACTCCTGAAAATCCTTGACGGCGATTCCCACGTGGTTGAGTCTGAGACCTCCGTTGCTCGTCTCCTGGGCAACACTCGACGGAATCATTGCTGTTCCTACCACGATTCCTGCTACAAAAAGCGTCAAACCGCGCAGATAAATTCCTAGGTCGTGCATGGCCGCCTCCTCAGGGAGTAAATTCAGTTTCCGGGCCCGGTAAATGCCGATGCGTAACGCAGCGTCTTGCCATTGGGGAGCACGACTTGCAGAAGACGTCCAACGGGTTTGCCGCTCTTGACGGGCTGCACGGTGACGGTCACTTCATCGCCAGGCTTGAACGTTTCCTTGCTCCAACCGCGGTTAATCATATCGGGAGGATTGCTCGTCTCCACAACCCAATGCGTGGCATTGCCAGTTTCGTCTTTTACGTCATAACTCAAGAAGCAGTGAGGATTGGCCCAGACCCATCGTATGACCGTGCCCTTCATAACCACCTGCTTGCCGGCGTCAAACGCGGCAGAACCGTGGTGAGCGGACACGGGCGTGGAGACCATCAGCAAGCCAAGCGTCGCAACCAAAAACGCCATGAATCTATTTCTCATACGCAGGTTTTCCATCGAAGTACCTTCTCGTTCGACACTCGAAGCGCGGTGTCTAAATATTCTACTCGGAACTTCCGGGCCGAGTATGGGAGATTCGCCCACCTGCCTCACTGCTTTGGAGCTTCGTTAGATGTCGATCCGCCTCCGGAGCCAGCCGCTGCTGCCCCGCTGCGTGCGGGTTGCCCGGGCAGGGCGCCAAACCCGCCGCCGAGCGTTTGCCCATTGGGAAGCACCACCGCAGCGATCCGGCCGATCGGTTTGCCATTCTTGACGGGTATGAGCGTTACCGTAACCTGGTCCCCGACTTTCAATGCTCCTTTGGTCCAGCCATGATTAATCATGTCGGGCGGATTGCTAGCCTCGGCAACCCAATGCACGACGTTGCCGCTATCGTCTTTGACGTCGAATTGCAGGAAGCAGTGGGGATTGGCCCAGAACCATTCCGTCACACTTCCCTTCATGGTGACCCTTTTGTCGGCATCAAAAGCGGCGTTTCCATGATGTGCCCAGACGGGAACGGCAACGATCAGAACTGCAAAAACCCAAGCAACGCGTGTCACGAGTCTATCTTTCATATTCCCTCCACACGAAATTCTTCGAGCAATCCTGAGCCGCTGAGGCGCTTCGCGGCTTACGCACCGGAATGCGGATCCTATTTTGCATCTATGCCGGCAGCCGGTTCTGCAAATTCCTTGTTGTATTCCTCTGTTTCTATCGGTGCGCATTCCATCTCACGAATATCAAAAGACGGTGCTTGCAGCCGCAATCGTAATTTGGCGGCTACCCAAGGCTTGGTATACATCTTCGGATCGTCCACCGTAATCGTCATCTCCAAGTGATCTCGGTCGGGACGATGATATTGTTCCATCACGTGCAAGGCATCGCTATGCGGACGGCCGGCATTGTCCAGCCAAGTGCGATCGTCAAATCCAGTCGACTCGGCGACAAATGTGTAGTCATCCACCCATTTGCCCACGGAATAGCCCCACCACCTTGATTCCGGAGGATCGGGATCCCCCCAGGTCGGCTCGGTGGGATTTTTGGGCAACCGCCGCCCGTCTGTCCAGATCACCCGCCATTTCTTGTTAAATTCATAGAGAATCACCACATTCTCCGGAGTCTGTACGATCCGGCTGGTTCTGAAATTGTGAAGAACAACGCGGGGAAATCCCTGTGGATTACAGCCCGGCATCGGATCATTCGTCAATGCCGAAGGAACTTGCGTGACTCCAAAAGTTGGCTTATGGGCCAAGAACGTCTCGCGGCCCAAAGGCGTGAAGGGCAGCTCATGCTCCGGCTTGCCGTCGGATGGCATGGCCCCAGCGCCCGTCGCCTGAACGCCAGCACTTGGCCCTTGGGCGGGCTCCCAAACGCCGGTGAGATCACGTTTGGGAGCAGGAGCGGGGTTCTCACCCTTTCTGTCCATGTCATAGACCGCTCCCGGTTGCCGGGGGACATCCTGGGCGCGCGCTAGAACCGAGAAGACCGATACTGCAACGAGCGCAACCGCCATGGTCACTAGACCTTTGGGCATAGCGAGCTTCCTTTCCCGGCAGGATCCGACTGAAGGACGTTTTCCGCAACCGGCTGCCCGCCACTCAGGTTATAAAAATCCGTGCGGGGGAAGCCGATGGGCTCACACTTGTCTCTCGGATCATTATAAAAACCAGGGAGGACCGCATCGACGCCCTCGAGCGCCTTGTGAGACTTGAACGTTTGCAGGCCTAGTGGGGTGTAGGGAAGCTGGTGTTCCGGTTTGCCGTCATTAGGCATGGCCTTAACGCCGTTGGCTTGAATTCCGTCGCTCGGCCCATTGGCGGGCTCCCACGTGCCGGAAATATCGTGAATTGGTACAGGCGCGAGAGCAGGGGCCGAGGCGGTCTTCTGGTCCTTCGTTACTCTAGCGTGCTGCGGCCGATCGGCACGAGCGACAGCAGAAGAGGCTGCCATCAGGATGGAGACCGAAATCGCCGCGAGCTTTAGCATTTTCACAACCATCTTCCTGCTCCAACACCATTCATCCTGAGTGATGTCGGGGGCCGCGCCTCATGCAAACTGCCGGTTTTCTATTTTGCCTTCGGACCGCTGTTTTTCCCTCCGTGGAGTGTAGAAAAACGCCTGCATATAATGCAAATGCATTTCTATACCGAAGGCTGCTGCCGTCGGGTGCCGATGGATACTGCGCTCGATCTTATTGGCCGCCGCGGAGCTCGCAGCGATTCGGCCGATCATGGCGCGGCAGCGCGGGTTGACATCTGGTACGATACACGCGTTTGAAAATTGATTCCGAGGAAGGACTAATGAAGCGAATTCTGACGGTGCTTGCAGCGATGATGTTCCTGGGGACCTGCGCGGCAAACGCGCAAGATGGGAATCCGATCAGCACACAGTTGAAAGGTTCGTGGATGAACGCGCGAGACCTGCTCACCAAAATGGCGGAGAAGATGCCGGAGGAAAATTACCGATTCAAGCCGACCTCCGAGCTGGAAGACTTCGGGCAGCGGATGGCGCATGTGATCACGTTCAGTATGCGCGCCTGCTCACAGGTGAAAGGCGAACAGAAGAACCTCAACTTCAGCGCGACGCCCACCAAGGCGGAAGTTACTGCGGCCATGAAACAAGTAGACGAGGAATGCGACTCCGTCTTCAATTCTCTAACGGATGCCGACCTGCAGAAGATGGTCAATGCGGGACGAGGCGGTCAACGATCTGAGTTCGCGCTGCTCGAAGGCTTGGTGCTAGAGCACTCCCAGGAAGTCTACGGATACTCGGCCGTCTATTTGCGCCTGAAGGGGATTGTGCCGCCATCGAGCGAACGCAACGAGCGGTAAACCGCTCGAAATCGCTAATTCAGTTTAGAGATAAAGCACCTGGTGCTGGGCGCCGCCGAGCTTAATGCGGTGCGCCAGGTCATCCAAAAGGCCCATGCCTTGCATGGCGAGCATGGGCAAAAAGCAATGGGACCGCTCCTGCAGCCCGCCCTGGGGATAAAGCTGGCCGAGCAACTCCCGCTCGTGGGCGTCCAGAACGGAGGAACGAAGAGCTAAAGCACGCCCAGCCTTCTCCTTTAGCTTGGAAAATTGAAAGAGCATTTTCGATTCGGCTGTATCCATGGCGCCGCCGAGAGTGGGATCGAGCGTCGTCATCTGTTCACGCAATTCGGCAAGCATCTTTCGCAGCGATTTTTCCCCAGTATCAAATCGGCGCGTAAGTGTTCTGGGCAAGAGCCTGCCTTCCATTTTGGCGCGCACCTTGGCGCCGCCGCGGAGCACGTCGGAAAACTCCAGCTCGTATTTGCGCAGGAGACGAACCGTATGGGCGTCAATGAGAGTGAAGCTGGCGCGCGGCAGAATCACGGGCATGCGAACCTGAAGGAGGCCATAATTCACCGCAGCCTGAGCGAGGTAGGCGATTTCCGATGGACCTGCAATGTAAGCCACGGTTGAAAGCAGCGCGTCCTGAATCACCGGCCGCAATAAGACATTGGCGCTGAAGTCAGACGGCGATCGGGCCAGGAGATCGGTCAAATCCGAAAGAGAGAACGAGCGCCGGCCGACGGTGAAATCAGCATTCCGCGCGCGGACTGGAAGACGTTTGCCATCGAGGCTAATGAAAAGCGGAGTGCTCTCTTCGACCACCTTCACCTGGACATGGTAGCTAGCACGCTCCAGATCTTTCGCCCGGGCGAGCAAAGCCTGGTTCAGTTCCGAATGGCGCTCGAGCGCGGCGCGATAGATCGGCTCAGCCAGACGATGAAGTTCCGGCGAGAGAGCGTCGAGAAGAATCAGTCCCTTTCCGGCGAAAAGACGCGCGAGCAATTTTCCGAATGCGGATCCGAATGTTTCCGAGGGCACATATGAATTGGTAAGGGCGGTGCGGATCTCGCCGGCGGCGGGACCTTCGAGCTTGGCCGTGGCGCGCTCCACGGCAGCGCGCACAGCATCGCCGAGCGGCACCTCGCCCGCTCTGCGGCCATCTTCATGGGAGGAAGGCAAGTCGATTTTTTCAACGCCTTCGCGCGATGGCCAGAAGCAATGATTGATTTCGGCGATGTCATGATCTTCCGTGGCGAGCCAGAAAATGGCCACCGCCGCAGTTCCAGCGGAGCTCAACTCCTCCGCAAGGCGCAACGCCGTGAGCGCCTTATAAATCGTGAAGCTGGGACCCGAAAAGAGCCCCACCTGCTGTCCCGAAACGATGGCAACTGCTCCTGAGGCGAAGCGGTCGAGAGCCGCTTCGACGGAGGTGTCGCTCCCGAATCGGCGGTTCTGAGCGCGCAGGATTTCCGCGACGTCGCGGCGCAACGCAAGATCGGGATGCACGTCCGCGGCGACGCGCTTGATGGACTCCAGGGTCGGCGGATGGGCGTAGAAACCGGCTACGGATCGGAAATCCTGAAGATATGAGGAATAAAGCCGGGTGGTGTAGGGTACGTCAACAGCGCGTATACAGTGACACTCCATAGGGTCGGCCCGCCATGATACACGCCGGAAAAGTGCCCGGCAATTTATTCACGCACTCGCTATAGGATGTTCAGGAATGGAGTTGGTCGCGCGATTTCGCCTGCAGAATTGGCCCGCTAACCAGCCACCCCCAGATGATCCAGCTTCTGACGGGCAATCGACTCGGCCAGGACAGCTTCCACGGTTTTCTTCTGCGCTTCAGTGAGCGGAAGCAACGGCGGCCGCGGATTGCCTCCGTAGTAGCCGGCGCAATCCATGGCGTATTTCACGCCCGTCGCGCCAAGTTCGCCGGTAATTTTGCGCGAAGCGGAAAGCAGCGCGAACTGAAGCCGGCTGGCACGGGCCGCGTCGCCCGCGCGCGTGGCTTCATAAATCTCGATGGCTGGTTCGGGAAGAAAACAGGCCAACGCCAGAATGCCTCCCGCAGCTCCCAAAAGCAACGAAGGAAAGAGTGTGCCCGACGAGCCGACGAGCGTACTGAACTCCGGCGGACAGTGGTGAATGATTTCGGAGACGAGTTGCACGTTGCCGGAGCTCTCCTTGATGCCAACGATATTGGGATGCTCGGCCAAGCGTGCCACCCAATCGGCCGTGATCGAGATGCCGGTATATTGCGGGATGGAATAGATCAGCAGCGGCAAGGGCGAAGCATCGGCCACAGCGAGGTAGTGCCGCTCGAGCGCCGCGGGAGTGAGTAGTGGCTTGAAATAGTGCGGTGTTTTGATGAGCACCGCGTCATAAGCCAGCTCAGCGGCCCTGCGCGCGCGAGCGATCGTTTCGCTCGTGCTATCCACACCCGCGCCGGCGATCAGAAGCTTGCCCGGGGCCGCGAATTCGCGGGCCATGTTCCAGAGGCGATCGATTTCGTCGAAGCTGAGCAGCACGGATTCGCCGGTCGAGCCGACGACGACGTAGCCGCGCAGATGGGTGCGATTGTACCGCGCCAGGTTTTCGCGAAACTTGTCGAGCGCCAGGGAGCCGTCGGACGCAAAGGGCGTGGTTAGCGCCGCAAGAATTCCCTCGAATCTCATGTTGAAAGTTTAACCCATCGCCTAAGGGGAGACAAAGTTCCGGCGTTCACCCTTCATGATTAGTCGGCGGAGGTGTGATGGCTGTGAGGAGCGCCGGCGCTGGTGGCGTGCAAATCCTGAAGCGCATTGACGCCGAAGGAATGATCGATCAGCGCGCGAATGCCGCGGGCCGCGGCTTGCGCGGCGGAAAGCGTAGTGATGCAGGGAACCTTATACCGCACTGCGGCGCGGCGGATGGATTTTTCATCGTAAAAGGACTCGCGGCCGAGGGGCGTATTGATGATGAGATCGACGCGGCCGGTTTTCACCAGGTCGATGATATTTGGCCGGCCTTCGTTGGCCTTATAGACGGCTTCTGCGGGTATGCCTGCCGCGGAGAGCGCCGCGGCGGTGCCCCGGGTAGCCAGCAGAGTAAAGCCAAGTTGCGAGAGGTCGCGCGCCAAGGAGAGAACCTGGCGTTTGTCATGGTCGTTCACGCTGACGAAGATGGTGCCCTTGCGAGGCAGTTTCTGTCCCGCGGCGAGCTGCGCCTTGGCGAAGGCTTCGCCGAAGGTGCGCGCCACGCCCATGACTTCGCCGGTGGAACGCATCTCCGGGCCGAGGATGGTATCCACGCCGCGGAATTTGTTGAAGGGAAACACCGGCGACTTCACGGCGTGATAGTCGCGAACGCAAAGCTCGGCCACGCCATCCGATTCGATCACGGGAAGATTCATGGAAGAAAGTTTTCGTCCGGTCATCAATCGCGCCGCCACTTTTGCCAGCGGCACACCCGTGGCCTTGCTCACATAAGGAACGGTGCGCGAGGCGCGCGGATTGACTTCCAGCACAAACACGGTGTCGCGCTGAATGGCGTATTGTACGTTCATTAGACCAATCACGCCGAGCGATCGCGCGAGCCGATTGGTGTAATCGCGAATGCGCGCCAGGGCCGAAGGCGTCAGCGATACGGGCGGCAGGACACACGAAGAATCGCCGGAATGCACGCCGGCCTCCTCGATGTGTTCCATGATGCCGCCGATCACGACATTTTCGCCGTCAGCCAAGGCGTCGACGTCCACTTCAGTGGCTTCCTCGAGAAACTGATCGATGAGGACGGGCCGCGCCGGACCCATCAGCGCGGCTTGAGCGACGTAATCACGCACGGTCTGCAAGTCATAAGCGATGACCATGGCGCGTCCGCCCAGCACGTAACTGGGGCGCACCAGAACCGGCAATCCGATCTCCTTGGCGACGCGAGCGGCCTCGTCGGGGATGAGCGCCGTGCCGTTACGCGGCTGCGGAATATGGAGATCGTCGAGCAGGCGCCCGAAACGCCGGCGGTCTTCGGCCAAGTCGATCGATTCCGGCGGCGTGCCGATAATGGGAACGCCGTTAGCCTTGAGTTCGAGCGCGAGATTCAGCGGCGTTTGACCTCCAAATTGCACGATCACGCCCTGCGGCCGCTCGCGATCGATTACAGCGAGGACGTCTTCCAGGGTGAGCGGCTCGAAGTAGAGGCGGTCGGAGGTGTCGTAATCGGTGGAGACGGTTTCGGGATTGCAATTCACCATAATCGTTTCGTAACCGTCTTCGCGCAATGCAAAGGAGGCATGGCAGCAGCAGTAATCGAATTCAATTCCCTGCCCGATGCGGTTGGGACCGCTGCCGAGAATGGCGATTTTAGGCCGTTCGCCGACATCGGCCTCGTCTTCTTCCTCATAGGTAGAGTAAAGGTAGGGAGTGAAGGACTCAAATTCAGCCGCGCAGGTATCCACGCGCTTGAAAACGGGCCGCACGCCCAACTCATGCCGCCGTTTCCGCACGGATGCTGAAGTTACGTTCCATAGCTTCGCAATTTCCTCGTCGCTCGCGCCCGAGCGCTTCGATTCGAGCATCAATTCCGCGGAAATCCCGTGCAGTGAGCTAGCTTTCACGCGCGAGTCGATCTCCAGCATCTGTTCGAGATGCTGTATGAACCATGGATCGATCTTGGTGAGCGAACAAATTTCCTCACGCGACATGCCTCGCTCGAGGGCCTCAAAGAGCCAGTGAATTCGGTCCGGCCCGGGGACGTGCAGCCGCTCGCGGAGCAACGCTGTCGTCACTTCGGCTGGTGGCCGCCACGCGGTGCTCGGTTCGAGCGCACGAATACCCTTGCAGAGCGCTTCTTGAAACGTCCGCCCAATGGCCATGACTTCGCCCACCGATTTCATCTGCGTGCCGAGAGCGGTCTCCGCCCCCGGGAATTTCTCGAATTGCCACTTGGGAATTTTTACCACGACGTAATCAATCGTCGGCTCGAAACACGACGGCGTTTTCTTGGTGATGTCGTTGGGGATTTCGTCGAGCGTCATGCCCACAGCGAGACGCGCGGCGATCTTGGCGATTGGGAAGCCCGTAGCTTTGGAGGCCAGGGCCGAACTGCGCGAGACGCGCGGGTTCATCTCGATCACCACCATGCGCCCAGATGACGGCTCCACCGCAAACTGGATATTCGATCCGCCCGTCTCCACGCCGACTTCGCGGATGATGGCGGCAGCGGCGTCGCGCATGCGCTGATATTCCTTGTCGGTAAGGGTTTGCGCCGGAGCTACGGTGATGGAGTCTCCGGTGTGAATGCCCATGGGATCGAAATTCTCGATCGAGCAAATGACCACGAAGTTATCGCGGACGTCGCGCATCACTTCCAACTCGAATTCCTTCCAGCCCAGCACAGATTCTTCCACGAGCGCCTCGTGGACCGGGCTGGCATCGAGTGCCAAAGCGATGGCCTCGGCAAATTCTTCCCCGTTGTAAGCAACGGAACCGCCCGTGCCCCCCAAAGTAAACGACGGTCGAATAACCACGGGGTAGCCGAGCTGATCGGCGAGGCGCAGCGCGTCCTGAACGTTATTGACGAGCGCCGAGGCGGGCATATCCAATCCAATTTTCCGGCATGCATCTTTGAACCACAGGCGATCTTCGGCCACTTTGATGGCCCGCAGCGAGGCGCCAATCAGTTCAATACCGTAGCGCTCGAGAACCCCTCCTTCCGCCAATTCAACGGCAAGATTGAGCCCGGTCTGTCCTCCAACAGTAGGCAGCAGTGCGTCGGGTCTTTCGCGAGCGATGACCTGCTCCAGCAGTTCACGTGTCAGCGGCTCGATATAGGTGCGATCGGCGACTTCCGGGTCGGTCATGATGGTCGCGGGATTGGAGTTCACCAAGACGACTTGATAGCCGTCGGCGCGTAAGGCCTTGCAAGCCTGGGTGCCCGAATAATCGAACTCGCAAGCCTGCCCGATGACGATCGGACCGGAGCCGATGATCAGAATTTTCCTGATGTCTGTGCGTTTTGGCATTTAGCTGAACGCGGCCCTCATTCGGTCACGGCGCGCCGCCCGCGCGTTTTGGGGACCTGGTTTCGTTCATCAAGTCTGTAAAACGGCGAAACAGATAATGAGAGTCGTGCGGGCCCGGCGAGGCTTCGGGATGATATTGCACGCTGAAGAGCGGGAGTGAGCGATGCCGCATGCCCTCATTGGTGTAGTCATTCAGATTGACGTGCGTGATTTCCACCTCGCTGGCCGCCAGCGAATCGGGATCGACGGCGAAGCCGTGATTCTGCGCGGTGATCTCCACGTGACCGGTGTGCATGTTTTTCACGGGATGATTCGAGCCGTGGTGGCCGAATTTCAGCTTATACGTACGCCCGCCCAGCGCAAGACCGCAAAGCTGGTGTCCCAGGCAAATCCCAAATATGGGCACGCGGCCGAGGAGTTTACGTATATTTTCCACGCCGTAAGTGACGGGTTCGGGATCGCCAGGGCCATTGGAGAGGAACACGCCATCCGGCTTCAGCGCCAGTACCTCTGCGGCGGAAGTGCGCGCGGGAACGATCTGCACGTCACAATGCGCATCCACCAGCAAACGAAGGATGTTCTGCTTGATGCCGAAATCGTAGGCCACCACCCGAAAAGGACGCGACTCTTTTTCCGCAGCCGTTTTGTTTGCCTCCATCCACGGCGAAGACGTGAGAATCGAGCCCCGATCCCAGCGATATGGCTTTTCGCAACTCACGCGGCTCGCCAGTTCCAAGCCGCTCATCGACGGAACGCAACGCGCTTCCTGCAGGAGCTGCGCGGCAGGGGTTCCGTCCGTGCAGACGATCCCGCGGATCGCGCCGACGCGGCGGATGTGCCGCACCAGGGCCCGCGTGTCCAGGTCCCAAATCACCGGAATGCGATGACGGTCCAGGTAATGCTGCGTGGTTTCCGTGGAACGCCAGTTAGAAGCTAACGGGGAAAATTCGCGCACGATCAGCGCTTCGATAAAAGGCCGCTGCGATTCCTGATCGTCGAGGTTCGTGCCGACATTTCCGATGTGAGGATAAGTGAGGCAGACAATCTGGCCGGAATAGCTCGGATCGCTGAAGACTTCCTGATAACCCGTGAGACTGGTATTAAAAACAACTTCGCCGCCGCGCCGCGTGCAGGCGCCAGCAGCGCGCCCGTTAAAGATTCGTCCGTCCTCGAGCGCGAGAACGGCAGGGCGTAGCTGTGTTTCTGCCAGCGGTTCCTCCAGGAACGTTCATACCAGAAGCCAGGATTGCAGCTTAACGGCTACTCTCGGACGCATTCACCGATGTGATTGAGCCGAACTGAGTCCAAGGCCAATAGGCAAAGACGGCTTTGCCATAAATGAATGCAGCCGGCACCGGCCCAAAGATGCGCGAATCATTGGAGCTGATGCGATGATCGCCCATGACGAAATATTCGTCGCGCGGTATCTCCACCGGACCATAGGCGGCAGTGTCAATATATTGCGACGGCACGTACGGCTCTTCGAGACTCTTTCCGTTAATGTAAACGCGCCCTCTGCGAATCTCCACCTCATCACCGGGCAATCCGACGACGCGTTTGATAAATGATTTCGTGCGGTCCAGAGGATACCAGAAGACGACCACGTCTCCACGTTCAATGGGCTCGAAATGATATACAAATTTGTTGATAAAAATCCGCTCTTGATCCGAGAGCAGCGGAGCCATGCTCGTGCCTTCGACTTTTACCGGCTGGTAGAAGAAAACGATGATGATCATGGCGAGGCCGAGGGCGACCACCAAGTCGCGGGCCCAAACCCGCAATTCACGGTTCAAGCCGGAAGAGGGCCGCTGGACCTCGACGCGCGAAAGCTCATTCTGTGTTTGACTTTCGCTCGAAGAGAGCGGATTGGAGTGGACCATCTGCTCCATGGATACGTGTGGATCGCTCATTTATACCATGCCGAGAAGCCCGGACGCCAGCGGGCAGTGATTTTCTGTGCCGCGCGCCTCAACCCGCTGCACGCACCGTCCAA
>QHYR01000218.1 GCA_003223315.1 Acidobacteriota bacterium
ACCAGACTGCGCCACGGCTGACAATCAGCAGTGACAACCTTTCTGACGAGTTTGGCGGCGTAAACTCGGGCTCTCACTATCTCCACGCCTGGAACTCGTACCAGTTCTACGACGATGCGAACTGGACTCATGGAGCCCATTCCTTCAAATTTGGCGCGGGCGTCGAGCGCGAGCAATACAACCCCACCGCGTTCCAGAACCCTGGCGGTCGCTGGAAATTCGCTGATTTGACAAGTTTCCTAACCGGCGTGCCCAAATCTTTCGAAGCGGGCCTGCCAAACACTGTTAGCCCAAGGGAGATGCGCCAGACCATAGTCTCAGGGTACATTCAGGATGACTGGCGCTTCCGTCCTAACCTGACCCTCAACCTCGGTTTGCGCTACGAAATGGCCACCGTGCTGCACGATGCGCAGGGCAAATTCGGGAGCTTGGTAAGTATTTTCGACCCGGTGGCGGGCACCACGGCCCCTTCGAACCTCCGATGCGGCACCCAGTTCAACGCGTCAACAGCGTTTGGGGTCACTGCACAGGCAGGCACCAGCTGCGATAGCGTCGGTCCTTACTACAAGAATCCCACGCTTCGCGACTTCGAACCCCGCCTGGGATTCGCCTGGGACCCCTTCCGCAACGGCAAAACTTCGGTGCGTGGCGGCTTTGGTATATACGATGTGTTGCCACTGCCGGGTTACTTCCTCCTACAGCAGAATCAGGCTGCGCCTTTCATGATATTCAAGAGCATTAAAGGCGGTGCCCTAGCATCGGGCCTGACGACCTTAGGCGGATTCCGTTCCGGGGTTGGACAGCCTTTGCTCGTAAACTCAACGCAAAGCCTTCTGGCCGCCTCGACGATTGAGCCCGATCCAAAGCGCAGTTACGTGATGCAGTGGGACTTGAACGTCCAGCGACAACTCGATCCCACTCTCACGCTAACGCTCGGATACGTCGGTTCCCACGGCGTGCACCTGCTCATGCGCGGCGATGATGGCAATATGATCCTTCCAACCCTGACTTCCGCTGGGTACCTCTTCCCCCTGGGGAGCCCGCAGATCAACCAAGCTTTAGGAGTGATTCGCTACGTCTATTGGAACACCTCCTCCAACTACAACGGATTCCATGTAAATCTCGAGAAGAGGTTCAGCCACGGCTTCCAGGCTCAGTTCGCCTATACGTATGGTAAGTCGCTGGATGACGACTCGCAGACGATCGCCGGCGATTCCTTCGGTAACGGTCTCAACTCGCCGATGTGGTTCATGCCGAAGACATTCTATGGCCCGTCTGATTACGACACTCGCCACGCCATATCGATCAATGGCTTGTGGGATATCCCCGCTCCCAAGTCCCTCGGCTCGATTGGGAATACGGCGCTGGGCGGATGGGAACTGGGCGGCATTTTCACCATCAATAGCGGGGTTCCCACCACACCGATCATCGCTGATGATCCCTTGAATCTGGGGAATACGGGCGCCGACCAGTTCGGCCTTCCGAATATCACTGCGGGATGCAATCCCGTTAACTCGAACTGGAAGGCCAGCAACCTCAACTACATTAACGTCAACTGCTACACTCTTCCCACTGCGCCCGCGTCGATGGCCAGCCAGTGCGCCCCCTTCCCGAAAGCCGTGCCGGCAGCACCACCGGCTGGCCAAGTATATTGTGCGAATCTCCTGGGCGACGTCAGCCGCAATAGCATTTACGGGCCGAGACTCGTGAACCTGGATTTCTCAATCCTCAAGAACTTCCCGGTGAAGCGCATCTCGGAAGTGTTCAACATTCAGTTCCGAGCCGAGATGTTCAACATCTTGAACCGGGCTAGCTTCGTGCCGCCCCAGCCGGGCAGCGGCGACGGCAACTCTGCAATTTTTGCCGCTTCCGGAAAGCCAAGCGGAGGCAGCGTAGGCCAGTTGCAAGAGTACGCTACGGGGACGCCGTCAAGGGAAATTCAGTTTGCCTTGAAGTTCGTTTGGTAGCCTAAAGGCGCCCGCCACAAACTTGAGCCATTCGTGCCGCTGAGCCTGCCTGCTGGAAACTGGGCGGGCTCAGCGGCGTGGCGGCTCAGGTCGCAAAATAACGGAGCCTTTGGATCATCAGGTCGAATCCGCGGTTAGTTCATTGTCTTTTTGCTTTTGTACCGCTCGCCACGCCAGGCTTCTGCCACGGCCTTGTACTCCCGCTCTAAGTCGCCGGAGACGCGAATTTCGCCCTCCCGCACAAAGCGCCTCGATCACCTGACGAAGCGCCGGATGAGGCGTGATTACGCGGGCCGGTACAACAGGCATGAACCGATTAATGCTGTGTTAAGGTTTGCGTGCTAACTTCGGGCAGTTTCACAGGACCGGGGAAGCTTTTACAATTCATACGTCATTGGGGGAGCGCTCCTCGTCGGGGCTGAAAAGCGTGTCCAGTAGCTCTTTAACGAAAAAAGCGATCGCTGCGTTCATGTTTTGTCTCCTGTGCATCTTTGCGGCGCCAGGGGCGGCCCGAGCTCAAGCCGCCGGAGGATCCATCAGCGGCACGGTATCGCGAGAGGCTGGGGGAACAATGCCGGGGGTCCGTCTCTCTCTGGCCGATCAAGCGAGGACCGTGGCCAGAGAAGTCGCAACGGACATGGACGGATTCTATAACCTTCCCGCCTTGCCGCCGGCCGTTTATGAACTCACTATGTCGGCTCCGGGCTTTGTCACGCAGATGTGGACTGCGATTATTGTTGGGGTCGGGACGGAGCGCGTCCTGAATATTGTTATGCGGCCAGGCGATCCCAAGACCGTGGTGAGAACAGCGGCGCCTCCCGCGCCGATCAGCGAGGCTTCGGCCTGCTGCGGCGGAAACGTGAATTCCTCCACGGTGCGTGAGACTCCGCTAAACGGACGCGATTGGGCGCAGCTCGCGACTCTGCAAGCCGGGGTCACCGGTGTGCAAACCGGCAGTGCCACTGGCGGCGGCAATGTTGACCGCGGATTTGGCGCGCCCGTGAGCATCTCTGGAGCGCGGCCGGATCAGAACAGCTATCGGCTCGACGGTGTCAGCATCAATGACTACGCGAACGGCGCCCCGGGCAGCGTGCTTGGCGATAATCTCGGCATCGACGCCGTGGAGCAGATCTCCGTTCTGGGGAGCAACTATCCGGCGGATTACGGACGGACTTCCGGAGGTGTAATCAATGCGGTAACGCGCTCGGGAACCAATGCGTTTCACGGTGACGTGTACGAATTTCTTCGCAACAGCGCGCTGGATGCGCGAAATTTCTTTGACGGCCCCATCCCCCCCTTCAAACGCAATCAATTTGGCGGCTCGGCAGGACTGCCGATTCGGAAGGATCGGACCTATGTTTTCGGGGACTACGAAGGATTACGCCAATCTCTTGGCATAACCACAGTGAATACGGTTCCTTCGGCGACGGCGCGCAAGGGCCAGCTTTCTACGGGAACGGTGGCGGTGGATCCGGCGGTGGGCCGGTTTCTTACGGCCTTTTACCCCCTCCCCAATGGACCCCCGATCGGCGCTGGGGATACGGGAATTTACTCTTTCGCGGCGCAGCAGGTAACCACTGAAAATTATTTCACGGTCCGGTTCGACCACAAGTTTTCGGCAAAAGATAGCCTGTACAGCACCTACATGCGCGACAGCTCCAAGACCGTGGAGCCTGGTACTTTTGGCGAGCTATTCTCAGATATCGTTTCGAGCCGCCAGGCCGTAACCGTTCATCAGCAGCACATCTTCAATCCCACTCTGCTGAATGCTGCGCGAATTGGGTTCAGCCGCGCCGTGGGAATTATCGGACAGGTGAACAGCGTCTCGAATCCCCGCATGTCCGATCCCTCTTATGGGTTTTTACCGGAAGGATTTGCCGGGCGCGTCCAGACAATACCTGGGGTCACGGATTTTCTGGGTGCCCCCACCGCGCAGGGATTTCTGTCTTCCAGCAGACTTGTCTCTTGGAACTCTTACCAGGGGGGCGACGACGCCGTCTTCACTCGTGGAAGACATGCCCTAAAGTTTGGAGGCGGATTCGAACGGATGCAGGACAATCAAACATCATCCGGCAATATAAATGGATCGTTCCGTTTCGATTCCCTAGCGCAATTTCTCACCAACGAGCCGGCAT
>QHYR01000219.1 GCA_003223315.1 Acidobacteriota bacterium
GGCGAGGAAAGTCCGGCGCTAACAATCGTTTGTATGGCGCGCACTCGTGCTAACGCCGGATAAGTCGTCTTCGTGGCCGCACGCAGAAAGCCAGCTACACAGCCAGGCTTTCACGGTGTAGCATGCTGCCGAGGTTGCCGGACCAAAACGGAAATTCCTGGTGTAACGGCGGAAGTCTCGGAACTGAACGAGAATTCCGTTTGAAAGGGGGATAACTCAAATGAAGTCCTTGATGATGCTGGCTACATTGCTGACCATGGCTGTTTTCTTGACCGCCGCTGCGGCCCCGATAGGGGGTGGCGTCCCGGCGGCTGTTCACTACATCGGCCACGACAAAGTCTCCGCGGTGATGGCCAAAGGCGGAGCCATCGTGACCGACCCGGGCCTGATCGTGCTCGCCAATCGCCGGGAAGCGGGTCAAGTGGAATACCACGAACATACCAACCACATCTTTATCATGGTCGAGGGGGAGGCCACTCTCGTGACCGGCGGGACCATGGTCGGCGCGAAGCGAACCAGCGCCGATCAGATGGTGGCGACATCCATTGAAGGAGGCGAGACCTACCACCTAAGCAAAGGCGACGTCATCACCATCCCGGCCAAGACGCCGCATTGGTGGAAGGAGATTCCGACGAAGACGGTCGCCTACTACGCAGTGAACATTGAAAGCCAATAGCGGCCAATCGCAGTAGGAAGAACCCCTAGTTTCGCGCCTATTTGCGACGGAATCGCTCGTAGAACTCTAACGGTAGGGGCTCCGGCCTTTTATGTCCCGTCGCAGCCTGCTAATCCGCTCTGGCGCCTTTTTTGTAGGTCTTGCTGAGGCCGTTGCGCGTGTTGGTCACGGTGAAGGTGCCATCCTGCTGTGCCGACAGTTTGATCCAGTAGGCCGTGCCATTGTGTGCCGGCGGCGGGGGCGTGCCTGGCCCGGGTTGCGGCGCGGGCATCGGAGCAACGGGCATGGCCTGCTGCGGGTCATCCACCGTGTTGGCGATGAACATTCCCGGCTGCGTATACTCCTGACCGCTCAGCAATGAGAAATGTAACTGCCAGAGGTCTTCGAGTCCCGGCGAGGAATGGACCGTCTGCATCGTCTCCGGCTCGCCGCCTTTACGCGTGCCGTCGTTCATAATGGCCACGCGCGGATGCAGCGCCCACACCAGCACGGGCGAATTGGAGCTGGCCTGTCCGTGGTGCAGGCCTAACAGGACGTCGACGCTTCCGAGGCGGTTCGTCGGGCACATCAGCTCGAATTCCTTATTCTTGGTCAAATCACCCAAGTGCGCGGTGCGAAATTTGCCGTAGTTAATGAAAATACCCACCGACTGCGGGTCCTCGGCATTGTTCTCTCCCGGCTTGAACTCGGCGCAGTAGGGATTGGGCCCGCCGCCCGGCAAGGGCGTCTTGATCATCTCGCCCGCGGAAGCCACCACGGTCACATCCAGGCCGCCGCCCATGTGAATTTTGTCGCCCGGCTTGGCGACCGTGTGCTTGGCGTTGGCGATGAGTTGCGGATAGGTCTTCTGCAAAAAATCATCGGCGGCCTGCCCGGGCTGGACGTTCGGCCCATGGTCGATGAATTCCTTGATCGGGATCTGCGGAGCGAGCTCTGCCAAGCCGCCGAAGTGGTCGCCGTGCCAGTGCGTGATGATCAGATGATCGATCTGCTTAAGCCCGGCGTCCTTGGCCGCGGCCATGATGCGGCCGGCATCGCGCACGGCGCCCGGGGGGACATTGCCTGTATCCATGAGCAACGATTCCCCGGAGGGTGAGACAAAGAGCGTGGCGTTGCCGCCCTCGACGTCGATTACATAGACGTCTAACGTCTTCCGAGACTGGCTCTGCGCGAGGGTGACCGACGCGGTAAGCGCCAGAACCGACAGTAACAATATTGTGGTGCGCATGAGAATCGCTCTCTTATTCATGATCATCTCCGTGAAGGCACGACATCGTGGTCGTGTAGGGTAGCACGAGACGCGGCTTCGCCGTACTGCGACGCAAGCCCTTCGGAGTGGGGCCGCGGCCCGCAGTCGCTTACCCGGCAAACCGGCTTATCGGGAGCGCGCCATCCTGTGATATAAGGAGCCCATTTGGGCTCCATGGTTCCCAAAGAAGTGCGAAATGAAGCGCGAAATAACGATGTCTAACCTTTGAGTAGGTAGACCATGAAAAATTCCAGAAATGCCGGTGCAGAATCGGTGATCGGGCGTCGTGATTTCATCAGGGCCGCTGCCGGCGCCACGGGCGCTGTTAGCGCGGCTGCCGCTATCGGCATGCTGAATGGCGTCCCGGCGTGGGCGCAGGCTCCATCGTCGCCCGCTCAATCGTCGCAGGGAGTGCCCTGGTGGGCGGCGCGACCCAAGGGCGCAGTGGGTAAGCCGGAGGCCATTGACATGCACTCGCACTGGTCTCCGGAACCTTACGACAAAGCCCTGGCCGATCTGGGAAAGCCCCTCGCCAATCCCTATCCGCTCGATTACGATCTCGACAAGCGGCGCCAGTGGATGGACGACCACGGCGACTTGATGCATTGCCTGACGCTCTCCGGCGCAATGCCGTGGCAAAGGGTTTCCGCGCAAGAGGGCGCGCATCTCGCGCAAGTGATCAATGACACGGGCATCCAAGTCCACCAGAAATATCCCGACCGCTTTGTGATCGGCATCGAACTGCCGATTCGCGACCCCGAGCTCGCCTTGAAGGAACTGAACCGCGTCGCCGGGCAGCCCGGCGTGCGCGCCGTGCACCTGCCCGATTCCATGGAAAGGCACGATTACATATTCGATGCGAAGTTCGCGCCCGTTCTGGCGCGCATCGAGCAACTGAACCTGCCGATCATTTTTCATCAGATGGATGGCGTGGCTAATGCGTTCGGCGGCGACAGGACGGCCGGGCCGCCTCCCCTGGCCGCGGGGATCGACGCTCCCATCGAGCATGCCTTCCTGGCGACCAAATTCATTTACACCGGCACGCTCGATAAGTATCCGAACCTGCAAGTGGTGTTGCCGCATGCCGGCGGCGCCTTTCCCTACCTTGCGGGACGCGAGGAGCATTTCCTTTTTCACATGACGGACCACAGCACTTCGATTCAACACCCGTTCCGGGACTATTTGCGCCGATTCCATTACGACTATTTGATTTATTATCCGGAGGCGCTGCGTTTTCTCATGGGCTTGGTCGGATCCGACCGTATCGTGGTCGGCACGGATAATTTCGCGGCCAAGGACGTCGAATATCCGACGGCGGTGCTGGACCAGTTCAAACTTCCGGCGGCCGACCGCGAGCGCATCTTGAAAGGAAACGCGATGAGGCTCCTGCACTTGTAGCAGGATCCCGATATCAGCTAAGGAGCAACGGTATGAAAAATCTAGCCAGGATGGTCTTAGCGGTTGCTCTGAAGATGCTTGCGGCAGTCGGCATCGCGGCACTTTTGTGCGGTGGAGCGAACGCGCAAGAGTCTGCGACGACGCAAGGAGCCCCGAACGCTCAGGCCCACGCGAATCAAGGCGTGGTCATGCAGCGGAATTTGTCGCTGGGCATGGCCAGGACCATTGCCGAAGCCTCGCTTGCGGCGTGCCGGGAGAAGGGATACCACACGACGGTCGCCGTGGTGGATCGCGCCGGACAAGTGCTGGTCATCTTGCGGGACGAGCAAGCCTCGCCGCAAACGGCCGAGATGGCGCGGCGCAAAGCGTACACCGCGCGCATGTTCCGCACCACCACACAGGAGTTTCAGAAGCGCACGGCGGAAAATCCGCAGTACGCCGCGCAACGGAACCTCACCGACATCCTCGCGCTCAGTGGCGGCGCTCCGATCAAGGTGGGCGATGACACGATCGGCGCGGTGGGAAGCGCCGGGTCCACGCTGGAGCAGGACGACGCCTGCGCCAAGGCGGGCATCGCCAAGGTGGCGGAGTTGCTGAAGTAGATTCTGCAGCTGTGTAAAACGAAGTGTGGAGAAGCCAATGAAAATCGCGCGCACAAACTTGGCAAGTCTGACGTCTTTTGTGCTGGCCATCGCTGCTCTGGTCTTACAAGCCGGCGCGGCGCAAGCGGCTACAAAGACGCAGTGGATTGATTACAAGCAGGGCAACACGGCGCTTTCCGGCTACCTTGTCTACGACGACGCCGTGCAAGGGCGGCGCCCCGCTATCTTGATGATCCCTGACCGCTCCGGCTTCTCGGAGAACACACTCCAAGATGCGCAGATGATCGCCAAGCTCGGTTATGTGGTGTTCGCCGAGGACATTTTTGGCAAGGGCGTGGTGCCCAAGGACGTTCCCGAGATGACGAAACTGATCACGATTTATAACGATGACCGTGCGCTCATGCGTTCGCGGGCCTTGGCCGGGCTCGATGCCCTCAAGGCACAGCCGATGGTCGATCCGACGAAGATTGCCGCCATCGGCTTCTGTTTTGGCGGCACCACCGGGATCGAGCTCATCGAAACCGGCGCGCCGCTTCTCGGCTTCATCTCGGTGCACGGCTCGTTCAATAAATTCACGCCGGAAGCCGCCAAGAACATCAAGGGCCGCGTGCTCATCCTGCACGGCGCCGAAGATCCGGTTGCCCCGATGGAGGAGGTCAATTCCGTGATCTCGCAGTTGCGCGCCGCCAAAGTGGATTTCGAGCTCAACCTCTACAGCGGCACCACGCACGGCTTTACGCGGCCGCAGAGCCCCTCGGAAGTACGCGCCGATGAGCAATACAAGGTGGCCATGGCGCGCTTCTTCAAGGACGTCTTGGCGCACTGATCGCCGGCTTGCGGTGTGTCCGGCGAAGGCGACCGCACAGGCGCTGGAGATCCCGGATCGAACTCATTGCCGATTGAGTGATCGGGACTCGCGCCCTGACCTACCTGGACTCCTGCTATACTTGCGCGCCGGAGGGAGAAAAAATGACTCGCAAAATGTTGCTGCTTTTGTGCACGTTCACGGCCGGCGCAATCGTGGGACACGTGGCCATTCCGTTCATCGGCGCGCACTACGGCGCGCCTGGCGTGGTTATGGCGCAAACGCAAAAGCCGCTCATGATCACTCACCTCTACACGGGTCCAGACAATCAGACGCACGCCGAAGAGGTCGAACTGAAGTTCACTCCGGGCAAGCCTGCCGAGGTCGGCAAGATGATGCAGACCACGGGGGCGGAACTGCATCGGACGGCGGGCGGCAGTTTTGACGATTGGCATCGCGCGCCACGCCGCCAGTACGTGATCACGCTGAGCGGCCGGGGCGAAGTCGAAGTTGCGGGAGGAAAAAAGATCTCTCTGGGACCGGGGCACATCGACCTCGTGGAAGACACGACTGGTAAAGGTCACATCACGCGAGTGGTGGGTGTGGAGGATCGGGTAACCCTTCAGCTTCCGCTCGCGGACCAATCCGGCCGATAGCTCTGGGTCCGACGGGCAAGCGGCGGCACTTTTGAAGGCGAGACGTATGTGTCGAGGGAGGCGCGCCGTGGTTCGACGAATGTGGTGGATCGGGCTGGGGCTGTGGTTGATGGCTCTGCCCGCCCGCGGGCAAGCGGATTTGGCGGGCGTGATCGATATTCACGTTCATTCCGATCCGGACAGCTTGCCCCGTTCGATCGACGCGATCGATCTGGCAAAGCTCGCCAAACAGCGCGGCATGCGCGGGTTGGTGCTGAAAAATCATTATGAATCCACCGCCGCGCTGGCCTACGTGGTGCGCAAGGAAGTGCCGGGGATCGAAATTTTCGGCGGCATTGATCTCAATCGCTCGGTCGGCGGGATCAATCCCGCGGCCATCGAGCGCATGGTGTTGATGAAAGGCGGCTGGGGCAAAGTCGTATGGATGCCGACGTTTGACAACGAGAACCAGGTCAAGGCGAGCAAAGAAAACCGGCCGTTCGTCTCCGTTTCCAAAAATGGCCACCTGCTGCCGGAAGTCGAGGAAGTCATCCGCCTGGTGGCAAAACATCAATTAACGCTGGAAACAGGCCACTCCTCGGCCGCGGACGGCCTCTTGATCGTGCACGCGGCGCGGCAAGCGGGAGTGCAGCACGTGGTGGTCACGCATGCCATGTCCGATCCCATTAGCATGACCATTCCACAAATGCAGCAGGCCGCGCGCGAAGGCGCTTACATCGAATTCGTGTACGGCGCGACGATTCCGCCGAATAACGGCACGCCCGCCCGGCTGAAAATGAGCG
>QHYR01000254.1 GCA_003223315.1 Acidobacteriota bacterium
TCGTCGCGCTCCTCTGGGGAGCGGAAAGTGCATCCGGCATGCGACCCCATCCCGCAGCCGAAGGCGGCTATGGTCGCAGGGCGATGGATGCGGCGAGATTTTATCTCACTTGCAGAAAACCTTTCGACTTAATCTTTCGACGTTGAGACAAGCGAATGATGGGTGGTGATTCCTTTCGTAGCCTTGATGAAGCGACCGCCGAAGGGCGCGGTAGCCGGAGGCCATTGTACCGGCAGCAGGGATCGACGGCCGTTTCGTGGCGGGACTCCCTAATCGGAGCCGTGTGGACCTAGCGCGGAGATTCCCAACATCCAGAAGTTGTCGAGGTAAGCGGTAGCTCGCTCAGAGTCTTGAGCCGTTCCGCGCGAGCCGTGCGGGTGCTCAGGTCACTTTCGATCAGCCCAAGGTTGTCCTTCAGACCACGGTCCAAAGCATCGCCCAGAGAGAGTGGACGAACCGTACCCGTAGGTTTGCCCGTGAGAACGCTGCCTAGGAAAGGACTCTGAGTTCCGAGAGTGCCAGAGACGAAAACCCCCGACGCAGGGGAGGTAAGCTGTCCCTGGTTCGCAGAAGTTTGTGCAAACAGCGATCGCGTCGCGACCGTCATGCAGAAAATCGCCGAAGCTGCCAGGCTGTTCAAGATTACTTGTCGAATCCAAAGCATGGCTCTCAAACCTCTCTACCATCGCCGGCCGTCAGTCGTGGGTCCATTTTCATCTCCCAGCTCCAGCTCCGTTCCGCTGCTTCTTTCCGGACGCGCGCTCCACGCCTGGACCCAGTCTTCGAAGTCATAGCCAAACATCCCGCCGTGCTGGCGATGAATCTCACGCGCACGTCGCAGGATCTCCTCGATCTTCAGTACTTCACTCGTGTGTGGGCTGGCGGCGCGCATTTCTGCGGTTTCCATCGGGTCTCGAATTTCGTTCCGTTGAAGCATGTTCCAGAAACCTTTCCGACTGGATTCGTCTGCTATCACAACCAGTGCCGCCCACCCTCACGGCACTGGTCGTGAGCCTAGGACTCGATTTAGAAACGGAACACCAGTCCTGCTGAGGGTTGAGCCGTATGAGCGGTAACATTCGAGTTCAACGCGGCCAATTGGAAGTCGGGCCGGTTGTACACGAATCCGCGATACTCGGCACGGAGGGCGACGTGTTTCACAAGCGTGAAATCAGCGCCGCCGCCGTAAACAAATGCAGCTTCGGCTTGCCGCAGAGCTCCCGGCACGGATTGGCCTGCATTGTTGGTGGGGTCAAACACCAGCGCACCCGCCCCGGCCAGAACATAGGGGTTAACCCTGTAACTGCCCGGCAGAGTGACGACCAATGCGGCTGTGGCTTGATGGACGTTGGCCTGAACGTTGAATGGGCCACCGGAAGTGAAGTTTTGCTGGGCGTTGCGGTCATAGCCATAGTTCGCCTCCGCGGCGAGCCAGCGATCGAAGTGGTAGCGGTAGCCGATGAGGACACCGCCGGTATCCGTTGCGTGTTGCGAGATTCCGTTTCCGTTTGAGTCTTTGGTGAAGAAGCCTGTGCCTTGCACGCTCACCTCACCGTGTTTCCACGCCGGTTCTTCTTGCGCGAAAGCTGCAAAACTGAACAGCAAAAGCGCCGAGAGAACTGTTAGAACTGCCACCCTCTGCTTTGCCATTTTCTTTTCTCCTTTTGTTTTATCTAGCCGGATTTTTCTTCGACAAATCCTTTGCTCTCTCCCACTCATAGGTTGCTTGCCCAATGACTTCCACGACGTCCGGGATACTGAGAAAAATCAGCACCGCCAGGACTGCGATCAGGACGTATGTGATCATCGGGTCCTCCCAAGCCGGCCGGCCGAAGGTGCTCCTCCGGGCGTCTGACGCAAGTTCGTTCCAGGTGTAACAGGCTGAGCTTTCACCTTGCACTGGCGGTTGATACCCTCCACGACGTGCTGGATATAGACGCCACAAGCGATGAATTCAGCGCCCGCTCTTCTCATGGCCCTGAGTGCCCTTTCGCCGCGCTTGTCGATCAGCGTGACTTCGCTCAGGTCCACCACGCATCTCCGCATGACGTGCCGGCTACGCTTCTTCCAACTTGTCTCAAGCTCCGCAACCCACGGCGCCACCAAGCGTCCTTGTAAAATCCAGCGCTGCTCAACGGGGCCGTCGGTGATCGTGATCCGCAGCATTGCGTTTCCTCTCCACACAGAGAGAAATGCACACACCATGCCAATCGTCGTGGAGCTGCTTCTGTCCCGGAAGCGCTTATGGAAATGAGAGATAGAAAAAGCGGTGCGCCGATTTCAATTCAGCGTGCCATCGCGCCGCTGCCGCTGGCTCGGCACTTGCTAATTACATGGCACCAGATCACAGCGTGATCACAGGCTGAGCGTAATAAGGTGAAGCGCAGCGACAAACTGATTGGCGGGTCGTCGAAACGAGAATATTCTCGGGCTTCTAGACTGGCTTGCTGTTGCGGGCAATTCCGAGCTTCTGCATTCGCACCTGAAGAGTGGAGCGTTTCATCCCCAGGCGGGCTGCGGCGCCTTTCGGACCCGCAACGATCCAGCGGGTTTCATCCAACGCCGCCAGAATCTGCTTGCGTTCGGTTTCTTCGAGAATGCGCTGCATATTGCCCCGGTTTTCGGGCCGGGCGGGACTCTCCAGGTTAGGGCGGGACGCGCCGTTGGACTTGAAATCCGAGAGTACCACCTGCAGAACCGGGCCGGGGGATAGGATCACCGCCCGCTCGATTACGTTCTGCAGTTCGCGGATGTTGCCGGGCCAGTGGTACTCGCACATGGCGCTCATCGTCTCTGAAGGAATGCTTTCAATCCTCTTGTTCATGCGTCGGGCGAACTGCTGTGTGAAATGGCGCACGAGCAAAGGAATATCTTCGGGACGTTCGCGTAGCGGCGGAACGCGAACCGGAAACACATTCAACCGATAGAAAAGATCGGAGCGGAATTTCTGGTCTTCGACCATGGCTTTCAAATCGCGGTTAGTGGCCGCGATCAGCCGGGCGTCTGTGCGCAGTGTGCGCGTGCTGCCGAGTCGCTCGAACTCTCGCTCTTGCAAGACGCGCAGCAATTTCGGCTGGAGCTCCAGAGGAATCTCGCCGACCTCGTCCAGAAAAACGGTGCCACGGTTTGCTAGTTCGAAGCGGCCAATGCGTTGTGCGATGGCGCCGGTAAATGCCCCCCTCTCATGTCCAAAAAGTTCACTTTCGAGCAGGCCGGTGGGAATGGCGGCACAATTCAGCTTCACGAACGCACTGGAACGTCGAGGGCTTAGATTGTGCAGCGCTCGGGCTACCAGTTCTTTCCCGGTTCCGGTATCGCCATAAATGAGGACCGTCGATTCTGTCGGCCCGACCGTCTCGACTTGCTTTAAGACGCGGCGCAGCGCGGCACTCTGTCCAACGATTTCCTCGAAATTCATCTCGGTGCGGATTTCGTCTTCCAGATAAAGCTTTTCCTGGGCGAGCTTGTCTTTCAGCTCAGCGATCTGTCCGTAGGCTAGAGCGTTCTCAATCGCAATGGCGATCTGGCTTGCGACCTGCATCAAAAACTGGACCTCGTCCCGGCTAAACGCATTTTCTTCCCGACGCCCAAGGCTCAAGACTCCGTGTATGCGCCCCCGGCTCGCGAGTGGCAGGACGCAACCTACGGTGAACCCTTCGGCCAAAGGCGGGGAATCCGGAGTCATGTTGGCTACGTCGCGGACCGTGCCCACATACGGCTCGCCGGTCTTGAAGGCGATGCCTGGCGGACTTCCTTCGATGGGTATGAGGGTTTCCTCCCTGATAAATCCTTTGCTCTCGGGAAAATCCACAGCGTAAAGCCGCAAGTGAGTGCTGTTTCCGGTATCCGGCAACCCGACGCCCACAAAATCGCACTGCATGACCCGGCGCAGGTTCGCCGAAATGTTTCGCAGCAGTTCACGCAAATCCAGGGTTGAGACAACGCTATTTGTCAAATCAAGAAGGAGTTTCAGCTGTTCTTGCGCTTTACGAGAAGCTTCGAAGTTCAGAGCATCGTCTATCGCCAAGGCAATCTGACCGGCGACGAGCGTAAGAAAAGAAACGTCCTGCTCGGAATAAGCTTCGGACGCTTCGCTGCCGAAAAACAGAACTCCCAAGCGCCGATGAACCGTCGTTAGCGGCAGGGCACACCCGGAGCAAATCCCGCATGCCCGGATCATGTTTAGGGCGCGGGGAAAGCGGGTCTCGCGTTCGAGACAGGAAATCACCACTGGTTCCTGATGTTGATACACCCACCAAGTGATCGTGTCTTCCTGGGGTATGTCCTCGCAGCCGCAATCCCTCATCTCCTTGCATTTCTCGGCCAGATGCCAGGCAATTTCGTTACCTGTTTCGTCATACTGGACAACGCCGATGGCATCGAACTTGATGACCTTGCGGAGCTCATTCGTAAGGACCTCGAACAGCTCCGTAGGATTGCGGTGCGTACCTATGGCTTGTGAGACGCGGATCAGGGCTTCATAGCGTGAAGGCTCTTGCTCGATCAGGGTCGCTGCTTCGGCTGCCATAGACATCGCGAACTGCACCTCTCGGGAATAAGCATTCAGATGCATCCAAGTGGCGTTGGGATACAACGTTTCCCTCTCCTCGCCGCGCCCAAGGCGTCCCTCGTTGTGCCACAAAGCAGGCAGCTGCCATCCGGCGGGCACTGGTCAGTTGGCATAAATGATTTGACGGACACCCGCCTCGCTCCGCTATCTCACGATAAATCAGAGTAATTCCGCGATTTCAGAGACAGGTCAAGATTTGGCAGCCTAGGTGCAAATTCCGAATTGTAAGCCTGTTGAAACAGAGCACGGAGGCACTCGGACATGGCATCCAGGGGCAGGGAACAAAGAAGGAAAGCTGACGGGGCGAATCGTGGCTATCTTATGGCGCTTGTCCTTGCTTTGCTAGCGCTGCTTTCAGCTCCCGCACAATCGATGGCAAGCGAGTTGAAGGATCAAACCCTGGCCGCGTGGGATGGCTACATTAGTTCGGCTTGCGTGCGTGCGGAGATACGCGCGAAAGAATCTCCCTTCCTCCGAATAAGCCAACTGCCCGAGACGCGCCGTCGCGTACAGGCAGGCGAGATTTCAGTCTGGCGCGAAGGCGAGGACCACCCAGCAAAGGTGCCCCACGGACTCATTCATGACTGGATGGGAGCCGTATTCATTCCGAAGGCCACCATTGCCGGGATTCTGGCCGTCACTCGGGATTACGACCGGTATCCGGAAATTTATAGGCCGGCCGTAATTGAAGCGGAGGAACTAGGCTCCGCAGGAAATGACGATAGGTTTTCGATGGTCTTAATGCAGAAGGTGCTGTTCGTTACGGCGGCGATGAAAGGTGAATATGAGACGCGGTACGTTCAGGTAGACGCGAAACACTGGTACGCCATCTCGCAGAGCAGCCGCTTGCACGCAATTGAAAAGTTCGGTCAGCCGGATATGCGCGTGCTTCCTCCGGACCGCGGCCCTGGCTACGTTTGGCGGCTGTACAGCTTTACAAAGTTCGAGGAGAGCGACGGCGGTGTATACATCGAATTGGAGGCCCTTGGGCTAAGTCGTGATGTTCCGAGCTTACTCCGCTGGCTGGTGGATCCGATAGTCGAGCACTTACCGAGAAACTCCATACATGCAACTCTCGAAGAAACACGAGATGCGGTTCTGGCGAGGATTAGCCGTGAAGATTAGCGTGCGGGACTAAATGGCGGGAGGATCACACCCTGAACTTGGGAACCTCATGCCACCAGCCAGTGGTATATGAACTCGCGTCGCAACCAGAGCTCGGGCAGTTGATTTCCGCTAGCGCGCGCTGATTTACCAACACGAGGTAGGTTCCCTCTCGGGGCCTACTTCGCCAGTGGGTCTGGCCGCAATTGGAAGTGCGCCGCGAGCGGCTTGGACCCTTTACCGCCTTCGATGAGCCAAGGCGCGCGGTCACCGTTCGCCGCCCACAATCCACGCCCTTTCCAGCCGGCCTTGGGATCGTCGACGCGGCCATCGAATCCTTTGGCGTAGAAACCTATCGGGTAGGGCACGCGCAACACCACCATGCGGTCATTCGCATAGGCAATCAGGCCGTCGTTGAGGTTTCCGGTGGACATCGGCACATCATTGCCCAAGCCGAAGATGTTGTGCTGATCCACCCATGAGTAGTAGCTCGACTCCGCGCTGTTATCTCCGATGCCCTCGAAGCCGGGACCCGGGTACTTGTAGAACGACCAGCCTTCGGGGCAGTGATCGCCCGTCGCCTTGGGCCCGTTGAGCGGACCTTTGCATTTGCTGCGGTCAAAGCTGCCGAGGTGGCCGCTGGCCAGGGACACCCACACAACGCCTTTCGAATCGATATCACCGCCGCGCACACCAAAGCCGGGCGGTGGCACGTTGTAGATCTCGGCCAGCGTGGTTTCCGGCGGATGGGGGCCAGGCACAACCCGGACTACCGAGCCGGGATTTCCGCGCACAGCTCCCCACACCGAACCGTCCACCGGGTTGGGCATGACCGCGTAGAAGCCCGCCACGATGCGCTTATCTTTGGTGGGATCGACCGGCTGATCGGACTCGACGTAATCGTCTCGCTTGCCGTTGCCGTTGGTGTCCAGGATCAGCGCGGTCCAGCCCTGGGACTTGGCTGCGTCGTGGGTGGCGTCCCACATCTTCGTATTCAGCCATCCCACCACGGGACCGCCGCCGCTCGTCCACAGCGTGTCATTCGCGTCAAAGCCGAACTGTAGGTGGTGCGTGCCAAAGCAGGTATCAATGAACTGATAGTCTTTGGTCTTCGGGTTAAAGACGGCCAGTTCTCGGAGAGTCCGCTCTAGCGGGAAGAACTTGGCCGATGGAAGATCCGAGCCCGCCTTGCAGAAGGCGGGATTGTCCGGCCCGCGCACCGCAGCCGCCAGCCACAATCTGCCGTCTCTGCCGATCATCGAATTGTGATTGTTAATTCTCTGGTTCCAGATGGCCTCGTCGCCCCAATAGGGCGACGCCATCAGCGGCTTCAGAGCCGCCACGTGGCCGGGTCCCAGGCTGAGCGGCATCTCCGCATCGCGAACGGGCGCGTGGAACACAGTGGCCGTGTTCTTGACGGGATCGAGGATGGGAATGTTATCGGAGCTGTACTCCGGCGACCCATAAAGCGGGCCATAAGCGTTGACCGTGGGATAGCGCTTGTCGCTGGCAATCAGGTCGTGCAGGTAATGCTTCTCATCCATCCAGTCGCGCAGGGTCACGACGATGTTGCGCTCGACCCCTTGCGGCCGCTGCGGCTTGGCATGCGGCAGCTCGCCTTTCGCAATACGGTCGGTCCAATCCGCCAGGTTCTTGATGGAAAGCGAACCCATGCTGGACAACTGGCCCATCATAAATTGGGCGGCCTGTCCCGATTGCACGCGGCGCGTCCAAGCCTGTTCGGAATTAGCGAAGTGTCCCAGTGCCGGCTCAATTGTCCGCGTGGAGAGCTGACCTAATTGATGGCAGCCGACGCAGCCGTTGTTTTTCATGTCGTTGAGCCACTCGGTTTGCGTCATCTTGGCGGCGATATCGGGATTTTTCCCGAATTCATCTTTGGCGGGAATTTTCAGCATCGAGTACCAGTAGATCGCCGGATAGTAGCGCGCAGCCGCGGCTTCGTCGGGCGCGACGGTTGCGGTGAGGTTCAACTGCCGGCCGGGTTCGGCCATCACTTTCGGACTGTCAACGAGGCCGTAGCCGCGCACCCATACGCTGTACGCCGCCTTCGGCAGATCGGGAATGAGGTAGCGGCCGCGGTCGTCGGTGACGACGATCTTGATGTATCGCACCGGCAGGTCCAGCGTCTCGGCGATCACCCAGACGCCTGCCTCGGGGCCGTTGGAGCTGGTGACCACGCCACCGATGTCGTCGCTATTTACAGCCACGGCGACGGCCCCGACTACCGATTGATCCGCCCGTTGGGCGTGTGCAATCGCGAGGGTCAAACACAGGAATACGGCGATCCCCGTTCCTCGCATCACAAAAGTGTCAAGTCGTCTCCGCTGCGCCATAGGTACCTCCGCTGCGTTCAATGGAATTTGTAAGCCGGATTTCCGTTTTGGGGGCACGCATCGGCACCCTAATCTGGGATTTCCAACTGGCTTCCGGGCCGACCGGCAACATACAACTGACCGCCTCAGAATGCAATGCGTATGAACACCAGACGTCGCCGTAGATCGATTAGCAGAAATAAGGAGCCGTAAATATGAGACCCTCTACAGGCCCAACACTTTGGGAGGATTTCGATGAACTTGATCCACCTGCCTTCTTGACGGAGTCGCTATGCTCGATGATTCCTTCCTGAAGTCACCGCGCTCCCGGTTCCGCGCCGCCATGGTGTTGGCCATCGTGGCTGACGCGGTGCAGATTCTCATTTTCCCCTTATTTGCAGAGGGCGCGATATCGCCACTGGATGACATCTTAGATTTAACCGTGATGGTAGCGCTAATTCGGTTGATTGGCTGGCACTGGGAGTTCCTGCCGTCGTTCATCGCCGAACTAGTGCCTGGCCTTGATCTGGTTCCCTTCTGGACGCTTGCGGTTGTCAACGTATATCGGAAATGGAAGCGAGTTGAGGCCGCAGTGCACGTGATTGATGTCGAGCCGCTGGAACGGAAACTCCCAAACCGCTGACGCAGAAATACGTGTTGACGTGCCAGATTCACTATCATTAGTCTTGCTCAAGACCGGAAAATAGGCCGAACCTTACACGATAATGCCTACGGGCTTGAGGAGGTTGATGTGAAGAAAATTCTTATCATCTCCGGGATAGTCACAGGACTGATGCTGTCGCTACCCCTGCGGTCGCACGCTCAGCAGCAGGCGCGCTCGGCACCAGCGAGGCAAGCGACCAGCGACCTCAAGGCGACCAGGGATATCAAAGTCATATCGAGTGCCGGCGCGCGTGCCTTGGCGGACGCCTGTACCGCTTGGGCCGAGCAGAACAAGCAAATCGTGGCCATGGCGATTCTGGATTGGGGCGGTAATCTCATCGAGTCCCACGCCATGGAAGGCGCGCCGATGAATGCGATCGACACCGCGCTGTTGAAGGCAAAGTCCGCCCTGCGCTGGCGGCGCCCCACCTCGGAGACCAACAAGATGGTCCGGAGCGGCGAGAATTTGGCGCCGACCTTCATGCGCGACTTCCCACAACCGGGCGCGCTTCCCATCGTGGTCAATGGCCAAGTCATAGGCGCGATGGGCGTGTCCGGTGCGGACGGTGAAAAATGCGCACAGGCGGCGATTGACGCGGTGTTCAACGGACAAGCGACCTCTTCGATACGGTAAAGCCGCGAATGTTCCGGACGGAAATTCCGTCGCACCTCATGGAGCTTCCCGGAATCGGACTTCGGACCCGAGGCGGAAGGTGCAGCGGCCATCACCGAATCCTTTTCCCTGCTACCTTGAGGATTCGCGCTTCGGAGAGCTTCCCCCCAAACCTCCAGCAATTCAGGTGTCCGAGGGAATTGCGAATAAGGAGCAATGATGCCGGCACATAACGAATCGAAATCGAAGGTGAAAGCTCTGCTGTTGGTGGGCCTGGGTTCCACACTCATTGCTGTGGGCGCATGGTTTCCTGGTCGTGGCGCGCAGGCTGTCGCCGTCAGCCAGGAATCAAGCCAGGCAGTGCATGAGCCTCCTTCAAGAGAGGTCAATCCCAGTACGATCCACGATGTTTACACGCCCGTCGATGGGAAAGGTGGAGAAGAGGTCAGTGGTCCGTACGAAGCCGTGAAGGGCTGGCCCAAGCCTCTCGTCGAAGGCTGGTCGGTCAACGCGGAAACGATTTACGCCGAGTCGCCGGATCGAATTATCGCGGTCGGGCGCGGCTTCCACAAGAACGCATGGCCTACTTATTGGGGGCCGGCCGCGTTTCGCGGACTTGGCCGTACTCTGGCTCCCGAAGACCAGAAGCGTGAACACATGGTTGTTGTCTACGACCGCAACGGGAATATGGTCGAATCATGGGATCAGTGGATCCCCATCCTTCCGGATGTGCAGCTCGTCGAAGAGAACCCGTATGATCCCGAACATCATATATGGATCGCGACCGATGTTTCCCTGGTGGAGTTGACGCACGACGGGAAGACGCACGTGAAGACGATCGACGCGAAGGACCTCCCGCAGGCCAATCCCCAGAAGCCTCGCTTTGTGGTTGAGCATTTCGCCTGGGCGTCGAACGGCGACCTATACGCCTCGGGCGGCTACCAAGTCACGAAATTTTCCAAAGACGGCAAGTACTTATCTTCGTTCGGCGAGCCCGGGAATGGCCCCGGGCAATTTGGCATCATGGGACAGGGTTTGGCCGGCGCCGGGATTCACGGCATCGCCATCGACTCAGCGAGAAACCGCCTCTACATCGATGACCGCGTCAACTCGCGGATTGAAGTTTTCGATCTGAATGGGAAATACCTCGACCAATGGCCGAACATCCCTGGACCGTACTGCATCCGCCTGACCAAAGATGGCCGGTACCTTTGGGTCTCCGACGGGTATACCCAAAAAGTTATGAAATACGATGCGCTTACCGGGAAGCTCATTCCCGGTTCGACCTGGGGAACCATGGGCATCGCGCCAGGAGCCATTTGGGGATTTCATTTCTTTACCACGGATAGCGAGGGCAACCTGTACGTAGGCGAAGATATGGGCTGGCGTATACAAAAGATGGTGCCAAGGAAGGATGGTAGCCCCATACAGCTCATCGGTCCGCTCATGTAGGTGGAAGTGTCCGGCTCTTGCCTATCCGCCGACTCGCACGCAGATATCCCGAGGAATGTCCTGATGGATGCTACGGCGCGGTTGGTGTATGTGGGCCGTACGGGCCCAAGTGGGAATTCTCCATGGAGTACGCTGTGGAGGTTCAAATGAGCAAACGTTCGGGGACCTCAGGAAGTGCTGTTGCGCTCGTGATGGCCATCGTTTTGTTCGCGCCGGCATTTGTCGCTGCCCAGTCGGGCACGACCACCAAGCCCGCGAAAAAGACGGCGACGATAACAGCGACAGTGACGAGGGCCTGGACGATGCCGCGTACGCCCGACGGCCAGCCGGACTTACAGGGATACTGGTCGAGTCTGAGCTTTACCCCTATGCAGCGCCCCGTGAAGTACGGGAACCGAGAGTTTTTGACGGACGAAGAATTGAGTCAGATGTTCAAAGAGGGCGTGCAGCATGAATACGAATATACCTTCGACCACGCTTCGGACCAGCCGTACTACGATCCGACAGTTTACGCACTCGGTGCATGGCAAAACGGCGTTAAACCGAATAAGCGAACGTCGCTGATCGTGGATCCACCGGACGGCAGGTTTCCCCCCTTGACGCCCGAAGCAAAGAAGGCGAGAGCTATGAAAAGTAGCGCTTCCGCGGACCTCGACCCGAACGCCGACCCGGAGGCTGCGGAGGCGAATAGAAAGGCCGATAGCCCGGCAGACTTGGGACTAGGAGTGCGTTGCCTCACCTTTGGTGGACCGCCCATTCTTCCCCGCAAGTACAACAGCAATACGCAGATTGTTCAAGGTGCCGGATACGTGCTGATTGAAGCGGAATGGGGCAGCGAGCCTCGCATCATCCCCTTGGATGGCCGTCCGCATCTTTCCCGAAATATCCACGGGTGGCATGGAGACTCCCGGGGCCATTGGGAGGGTGACACGCTCGTCGTCGAGACCACCAATTTCCGACCGGACGCTGTCCCCCAGAACGCAAATGCCAAGACCTTGAAGATTACCGAGTACTTCACTCGCAGCTATGCGGACACGATTGAGTACAAGTTTACGGTCGACGATCCATCCACGTGGACGAAACCGTGGACCGCAATCATTCCCCTGAGCCGTTCGGATGGCCCCATGTTCGAGTACGCGTGCAGCGAGGGAAATAACGCCCTGATCAACATTCTCGCCGGGGCCCGCGAGGCAGACAGGGGAAAGGCCACGGGCGCCTCGGGAACACCGATCTCGCAGAAGTAACCGAGGACTTATCGGCGCGGTTCCCCCCATTTCGTCTTGCACAGCATGGATGCTGCTCTCGTAGAGAGAGCGTGGGCGTAAGTGTGTGTATGGTGAACCAAGTTTTCGCTGCGCCATTACTGCAGCCGGTTAGAAGTCGACGTGAACGCCGAACTTCACCATGCGTGCTGGCAGAAGTGTCGTCACGTTCCTCCAGGCACCCGATGCGCCTGGCGCCGACGTGTTGTACGACGTTCCAATGGACATGTTCTCCCCCCTCAGGCCCCCCACATCCTAATTACCGGCCGGCGCGACCGCTCCGGGAATCAGGGAAGGATAATCGGCGGCGCTCTTGCCGATCGGCAGCGCCTCGATCACCGGGTTGCTCAGAATTTTCTGTACCACCGTGTCTTGCGTATCCAGTACCGGCGCTTCACCGGTGACGGTCACGGTCTGCTCCACCGATCCCGGCGTAAGGCTGAAGTTCACGGTCGCGGTAAATCCGGTAGTAATCTCGATGCCTTGTCGTTTCGAGGTGTTAAAGCCTATCTGCGTCGCCGTGACGCTATAGATGCCTGGCGGCACGTTGACAATTCTGTACAGACCGTCATCGCCCGTTTGCACATCGCGCGCGCGCCCGATCAGCGCGGGACCGGCGATCTCCACCGTGGCACCGGCGATATGCGCTCCCGATGAGTCATCTACCTCGCCTGCGATCACCCCTGAGTTGGTGCCCGCTTGCCCCCAGGCGGATGCCCCTACCAACGTACACACCATCAGCACATTCCAGAGGATCACGGTTCTGCTCATGATTCTCCTCCGATGTAGATTGACACAGCTTGCCAAAGAAACGTGCGGGAATCTATACCTGCACAGCGGGGCCCGTCAAGTTCAGGGAAGTACAGAGCTGAAAATAATTGTGTGTAACGAAGACCGTCGGCTTATACTCCGGGACATTTCGGCCAGGCACGACGAACTGCATTCGGTGGGGCAAGACCCGTCCTTGACACTAGAATGATTCGAGCGTAGCTTTTGGTTGATTGCGAAGCGGCTTTCAACTAATTTCGGGACGGGACGTCATTATCATTAAGGTTACCGCGCTGTTTCTCTTCTTTTTGTTGGTCGCCTGCAAACCTCTAGTGGTTGGGGCTCAAACTACCCCTCAACGGCCAGTTGGGCGAAGCACTCCAGCCACAGGTAAGGCGCCCACGCCGGGCGACTTCCCACCTTATCAGGCGCCCCGCATGGCAGATGGTAAACCCGACTTGAACGGACTCTGGCAGGCCTTCGTCACAGCCGATATAGATGTTCAGGATCACGATGCCCAGGCCGGACCTCATCCTGAAATCATGGGTGCGTACGGAGCATGGCCGGGCGGACAGGGGATTGTGGAGGGCGGTGGAATACCCTACAAGCCCGAAGCGTTGGCGAAAAAGAAAGAGAACGCCGAGAAGCGTATGGTGGTGAATATCACCAGCGATGACAGGCGGCATGACACTGGCGACCCGGAACTCAAATGTTTTCGGCCGGGCATTCCGCGCGCCAACTACCTGCCTTTCCCATTTCAAATTATTCAGAGTACAGACAAGGTAATAATGGTGTATGAGTTCGAGCACGCCCTGCGCACGATTTACATGAAAGAAAATGATAAAGACGCTCCCAAGGATGCCCCGGCCGATAGTTGGATGGGCTGGTCGCACGGGCATTTTGAAGGAGACACGCTGGTCGTTGACTCCGCAGGGTTTGTACCCTGGACTTGGTTTGATCGCGCGGGGGATTACCACAGCGATGCCCTGCACTTGGTCGAGAGGTATACTCCGGTCAGTCCCTACCATATTATGTACGAGGCCACGATCGAAGACCCGAACGTTTTTACGCGACCGTGGAAGATGAGCTTTCCACTTTATCGTCGCATGGAAAAGAATATCCAACTCGTGGATTTCGATTGTGTGGAGTTCGTAGAGAAGCTGATGTACGGTCCCTACTACAAGAATCCGGGCAAGTAGATCGGATTGAGGAGTTTGAGATGAGGAATCGTTTTGCGCTCTCATCGAGTGTTTTGGCGGTCGTGACGGCTCTAGTGTTGTGGGCGCCGACGTTCGTCGCGGCCCAGGCGTCGTCGGCTGCGGCGGCAAAGGCGGCGGCAAGAACGGATACCAAGGCGGCAGCCAATATAGAGAAGGCCTGGACTATGCCTCGTACGCAAGACGGCCAGCCGGACATGCAGGGATATTGGACCAGCCTCAGCTTCACGCCCATGGAACGTCCCGCCAAATACGGCGGGCGGGAGTTTTTGACGGACGAGGAAATGGCTCAAGTCTTCAAGGAAGGCGTGCAACATACTTATGAGTACACCTACGCCAATTCTGCTGAGACCCCGGTTTATGACGCGACGGTGTACGCGCTGGGCGCATGGCAAAACGGGGTCAAACCGAACCGGCGATCATCATTAGTTGTGGATCCGCCGGATGGCAGAATTCCTCCCCTCACGCCAGAAGCGGCGAAGCAACAGGAGGTCATGAGGAAAACTGCTCCTCCCCGGGGGGCAGAGCTGGAAAACGGGGGCGTGGTGAAGGCCGATGTCCCGGCAGATTTAGGGTTAGGTGTGCGTTGCCTATCGTTTGGGGGACCGCCCATACTTCCTGGGGCCTACGACAGTAATGTTCACATCGTGCAGGGTCCGGGATACGTCATGGTCGAATACGAATGGAACAGCGAAGTTCGCATCATCCCGTTGGATGGGCGTCCGCATCTCTCACAAAACATCCGCCGGTGGCATGGGGACTCGCGGGGCCATTGGGAGGGCAATACGCTGGTCGTGGAAACCACCAATTTCCGGCCCGGCGCTACTTTCCATGGTGCCAATGCCAAGACCTTGAAGATCACCGAACGTTTCACGCGCCTCGACGCGGCCACGATCGAGTACAAATTCACGATCGACGACCCGACAACGTGGACGAAACCTTGGTCAGCTATCGTTCCCCTGAGCGCGGTCCAGGGGCCGATGTTCGAGTACGCGTGCGGCGAGGGGAATAACGGCTTGGTTAACATCATGGCCGGCGCTCGCGCTGCGGAGAGGACCGCCGCGGCGCAGGCCGCCTCGGAAGGTCATAAGTAAGTAAGAGTAAGAAGTAAACTGAGCGGAACGGATCCTGGGTCCTCCGCAATCATTAAGCAGGAGATTCCACGCAACAAACTCATCCATTTTGGCCGGTGCACTGAATCTCATTGCATTGCTTTGCAGGAGGCATAACGTGGATTCTAACGACAGGTTGTCTGCTCGTCGTGAATTTCTTACTTTCTTGGCTGCAAGTCCGCTCCTGGCATTTGCGGGTTTGACACCTCGTTTGTTGGCGGCGGCTCTCGAGCCGGCTCAGGAGGCTAACCGGGGCCAAGGTATCGATGTCCGTACAGAGAACCCCCTCGCGGTTCTCCCCCCGCACGACGAGGCGGTCATCAAGTCAGTGAAAGACGCTCTTACCGTAATGGATTTCGAGCTCGCCGCGCGCGCGAAGATGTCCCCGGCCCACTTCTACGATTGGACCATCGGCACGTTCTTCGACGAGACGCTCAAGGCGAATCGCGCGGGCTTTGAGCAGTATCAGATCCGCTTGCGTCGGCTGACGGGAATACCTCCAGCAGCGGTGGATACTTCGCAAACGCTCTTTGGGGTCAAATGGGATTACCCGCTGTTTCTATGCCCAATCGGGCCGTTGCGAGCACTGGACCCGGAAGGCTACCGGAACGTGGCCCGGGCCGGGAAGACCAGAAATACCCTGACCATGGTCGGGTCGGGTTTACTCGAAGACGTCAATGCGGTCAAACGGGGTGAGCCCATCTGGTATCAGTTCAGCGGGCCATGGAAGCCGGAGCGCATCAAGGAGGTCGAGAGGGCGGGATGGCCGGCGGTGGTCTGGACTGTGGATTACACCCAGGGATCGAATCTGGAGCATTACCGCACCCGCCAGAGATATTACACACCCGAAGCCTGCAACGGTTGCCACGGGGACGCCGGTCCGTCCGCAGGGCCGCGTATGGCAGGAGAGGCCTCGTACGGTCCGGGGCAAACCTGGAACGACGTCAAACGCCTAAAGGACTTCACCACGATGAAGGTGATCCTGAAGGGTATCGTCACCCGGGACGACGCGGAGCTTGCCGTCCAGAACGGTGCCGACGGCATTATCTGCTCCACTCACGCCGCCCATGTGGACGCGGCAGGCCGCGGATCGATCGAGAGCCTGCCAGAAGTTGTGGCCGGCGCTGCTGGCAAGATTCCCGTTTTCGTCGACAGCGGTTTTCGCGGCGGTGCCGATATCTTCAAAGCGTTAGCGCTTGGGGCAAAAATGGTCGGGGTGGGTCGTCCTTACGCTTGGGCCCTGGTCTCATTCGGACAGGAAGGCGTCGAAACTATGATTGATCTGCTGCACACGGAACTGCGAATTATCATGGCCCAGGCGGGCACCCCGTCCATCGCCAAGATCACCAAGGCGAGCCTCGCCACCCGGGACTACGCGTGGGAGCGCTGACGATTGCGGAGATCGTCCGAAGATTTAACTGGAGGTCGCCCCAAGATGGAAGTATGGACTTGTTCTCCGCGCGGCATTGGATTTCGGCCGCGCGGGGTTGGCATCGAGAATTGGCGGAAGGGGCGCATGGTGTTGTCGTGCATGTGCCAGTTGTGCGCCACGTTCACGGCGGAATCTCAAAAGCTGAAGGGAGTTTGCTATGCATAAGAAGCCGCTCTTCCTTCTAATCGGTACGTCTCTTCTGGTCCCAGTCGCGGCCCTTCTGCTCGCTCAAGACTCGCGGCAGAAGCCGCAGGCACAAAAAACTCTGGACATCTATTTCCTAGACACTGAGGGCGGCCAGTCCACGCTTTTTGCTTCGCCGTCCGGAGAGTCGCTGTTGATGGATACCGGAACTAAGGACGGTGCGGGTCAGCAAGTTGACCGCATCATGGCCGCCATCAAAGAGGCCGGCATCCAGCAGCTTGATTACGTAATCGTGTCGCATTACCACGGCGACCACGTGGGCAATGCAGCCGAGCTGGCGAATCGGCTGCCGATTCGGCACTTCTTCGATCACGGGCCTTTTACGGTGGAGTTGCAGCCGAATCGCGCCGCCGCTTTTAACTCCTATCTGACGGTGCGCGAGAGGGCTCGCGCCACGGTGCCAAAACCCGGCGACAAAATTCCGGTCGCGGGCCTCGACGTCGAAGTTGTGTCCTCTGCAGGCCAACTCCTTACTAGTCCAGTGGCAGCAGCTCCGGGTGCAGGGGTGCCGAATCCAGCCTGCCGGGAAGCCTCTGACAAAGTCCAGGACCCGACGCCGGAAAATTACGAGTCAGTGGGTATCGTGGTGCAATACGGGAGATTCAGGTTCCTCGACTTGGCCGATCTAACCTGGAATCAAGAAGAAAAACTGGTCTGTCCGAATAACTTGCTCGGCACGTTCGACGTATATCATACGACGCGCCACGGCACAGACTGGGCGGGTTCTCCGCCACTGGTGCACGGGGCCCGCGCGCGGGTAGCGGTGATGAACAACGGCGCCAAGAAAGGCGGCACGCTGGACTCCTGGCGGATCATCCACGGCACGCCCGGGTTCGAAGACCTCTGGCAGGAGCACTATTCGGAATTGGTGGACAAAGAGCACAACCCACCAGAGAACTTCCTCGCGAATCTTAACGAGACGGATCACGGGTACACCCTCAAAATGTCCGTGCGCTCCGACGGCAGCTTCACAATGAAGAACGAGCGAAACGGGTTCACGAAGGATTATCCGGCCGCGAAGGGCGCAGCGCTGACGTCGAACCGCTAGAATCGCGCACCAAGTCTGCTACGTGGCGCTGCCCAACGCCGAACGCTGGTGCTACCTCTGCGCATGGCCACTGCCCCCATTTTCGCGGAAGTGTTGGTCCCACCAGGACAAGAAGTCCAAGCCGGCCTTGTTTTGTATTGATTCCGAATGTGGAGCGTCCTCGATATTCATCAATTGATCGTCCTTCGCATTGTAAGCGGGCCAATGAGCGAGCCCGGGGGCATTCGGATCGCCCGTCTTCGCGAAGTTGGTCCAGTAAGATGACGCGATATCGGCCACCTTGAGGTCCATATCAGTCCACGGCAAATCCTTCACGTGCAGGTTATCCAACACGTAGAAGAACTCCGCGCCGTGTATCGCCCCGATCACTGGGAGTTGCGCCCCTGGAGTTGAGGGAACCGGTGGCTTGTGGCTAAAGTTATAGAGGTAAGCTTTCCCCTTGCCGTCTTTTGATTGGAATTGAGCCCAAACCCGCTGGCCTTGGAGGATGGCGTCACGGCCGATGTCATGTACCTCCTTGGCAACCTCGGCCTCCGAATGGGCTGGATAAGCCCTCAACAGCCGGTCCGCTTGATCGCCAAAGGCTTTCTTGGCCCAAGCGGTATACTCCTCCGGAGTCCTCGGCGGATCGTTAGGGAGCTTGAGATAGAAATCCCATTCATTCAAGTTCTCGCCGATTCCATGCTCGTCATTGGTCGCGCCCGTCAGCAAGTAAACGTCGTTTTGTTTGCCTTGGTTGAAAATCGTGTTCACATCGTTCCGCAGGAAGTAGCCATCAATCTTGGCGTCGCCGTAGACTAGTTCGCGCCCCGACTTAGAGGCTACATCCTGGAGTTCCTTTGCGGACTTTGCGCGCATTTCCGCAAGGTTTTTGGCACCCACGCGTTGCTGAAACTTCAGACCTTCGGTTTCCGATTCGGAAAGGTTTATCATCCGGCCAAATGAAGTGTGGGAGTGGGCAATCACGCGTTCAAATAGGCCTCTTGCGAGGGGTGAAGCGGTCATGTTATTCACGCTCCGGCTCGCGGAAGAGTGCCCCATGAGCGTTATGTTATTCGGGTCGCCGCCGAAGGAGGCGATGTTGTTTTTTACCCAGCGGAGCGCCGCAAGCTTATCGAGCTCGGCGTAATTGCCGGAAGAATGGTGTTCGTCTTCTGCAGTCAATTCGGGCAGCGCGAGGTTACCGAAAATTCCAAGCCGGTAATTGGCCGTAACCCAAACCACGCCCTTTTTGGCCATCATAGATCCGTCGAAGATCGCTTCCGAGCCCTCCCCGCTTGTCCCGCCACCGCCATGAAAGTAGACAATCACGGCCCGCTTTTCGTCTGGCGAATTTGCCGGTGTCCAAATGTTTAGATATAGGCAGTCCTCGCTCATCGCACTCGTTCCGGGTTCATCCCAGAGGGCGCCGATCGTGCCAACGCCCGAGGGCGCTTGCTCAGCGCCGCCCTCGCGCTGCATGCACCGCGCGCTGAAGTGGTTCGCAGCTAAAACGCCTTGCCACGGCGCGACCTGCTGAGGAGGTTTCCAGCGGAGGTCGCCGACCGGCGGTGCGGCATAGGGAATACCGCGATACAGCCGGACACCCCATCCCCATGCGGGAGTACCGCTAATCATGCCGCCCTCTACATGAATCGGCCCCTGAAGGCCTTCTTGAGTAGCGGCAGAGCGCGCCGAGAAAACCCAACCGATTACGACGACCACGAGAACTGAACTCGCGACGCAGACAAAATTAAGCGACTTTCTCAAGGCTCACCTCCCTCTCGGATTTTTTTCTTCGCGATTTCCCAAGCTACTTATTGGTTTTGCCGGCAGCGGGAGCGGCGACGAGTCCCTCATAATTGGCGGCCTCGGATGGCACGCACATCTGCTCGGGAAGTTCTCCCGTGGACCATGCGACCATCCCGGCGACACCGCCCTTTGTTGCCAGCCTGAAGACGAGCCCCGGCTGGGCAAGAAAAGGCTTCGTGTAGGCCTTGGGATCGTCAATCATTACGGTGAGTTTTAAATGATCGTGGTCCAGCCGGGTGTAGCGTTCCTCCACGCGCATCTCCACGCTGTGCGGATTACCATATACATCGAGCCAACTCCGATCATCGACGCCCGTCGTATTGATGACAAATGCGTTTCCATCCCACCTGCCAACTGAATATCCATACCATCTCGGGTCAGGCCCGCCAGGCTGGCCTATATTCGTAGGAAGCTTGCGCCCATCGGTCCAAATCTCTCGCCATACGGCCTGGTACTGAAAAAGTTGCACCGTTTCGGAAGGCGTTTGTACGAATTTCATGTGTCTGATTTCATAAAATAAATTGCGCGGAAAACCTAGCGGATCACACTTGATCATCGGGTCGTTTGATTCCTCCAAGGGAATCATCCGAGGTCCGTTGAAGGGCTTATGTTGCTCGAACTGTTCCTTTCCCCAGGGCGTCATGGGAGAAATTTCATTACCCGTGGTCACGCGCACGGGCGCTTCCCAAACTCCGGAGAGGTCATGAGGATCTACGGCCTCGGCGCTGGCGGCTTTACCTTGTGCCGTCGCCGCTTGGGGAGCAGTTTGAGACAGGAGGATAGACGAGATAAATAGCGCCGAAACGAACAGCGCGCTCATGGGGATCAGATGATGTCGCATTTCGAAACTCCTTGCCTTAAAGCCGCTTCCGGTTGCAGCGTCAATTGGATTCAAGCCTGAGATCAGGCGATCAAAGCCTGATTCGTGAATGTTACTCAATCCCTTTTCGCTTGGCCTCTTCGCGTTCCGCGTCAGTCCCTCCGAGCGGGACGTCTTTGAATTCCCGGCCGTCGGCCAGCACGATCTTATTAATAATCCCTACAGGTGTGCCGGCCTTCGCCCGAAAGATGTAGACAGTGACTACCTCGCCAGGATGCACGACGTCCCGCGTCCAACCAAAAGGGCCCACCGCGGCTGGACTGCCCGTTTCGCCGACCCAATGCACGACGTTGCCGTTATCATCCTTTATGTCGAACGTGAGGATATTATGTGGATTGGCCCAGAAGAATTTCGTCACCGTCGCGTTCTTCAGGGCGACTAGGTCCTTCATGTCGTACGCTACGTTTCCGTGATGCGCGAAAACCGATGCACTAGTGGCGAGAAAAACTATAACCACAGCGAGCATTACCGCGAGCTTGCCCTTCATATCATGCCTCCCGCGAGTGCAGAATAGTGGCTCTTTGACTCTAGTACCCTGTCCCAAAACGTGTCAACCGGGGTTTGGGTCAGCAGGAAGCGGAATTCACATAAGACTGACAGAGTTGTTACCGGGAGACGAAGTAAAGGTACCGATTCTTTTTCTTGCAAGTGCCGTGCATCGATGAAGTGGCCGCCAAGCGCAAGCGTTGACTTGTGCCGGAACGTGTCTTACGATCACGGCTTATTGGGAACCAGTCTTCTTAACGACGCGGTCGCTCCAGATCACGTGAGGTTCGTTGTGAGAGGCAGGTCCTTAATTGGTTTTGCCCTGGCGATGGGCGTTTTGAGCGTTTCGGTGCTGCTATTCGCACACCACGGAAATAATTCGTACGACAGCGGGAAGAGAATCACTCAGAAGGGGATCGTCACGCAATGGATTTGGTCCAATCCGCATTGCTTATTGCGGTACGACGTCAAGGATGAGAACGGCCAAGTGGTACATTGGCTGGCGGAGACCCAAGCCCCGGTAAACATGATTGCTGGCGGCTGGAGGCAGACCTCTTTCAAGTCTGGCGATGAAATTGCCATCACCATTGAACCAATGAAGAATGGCCGGACTGCCGGGCGCATCGAATACGTTACGTTGCCTAACGGTACGACATTGCATGGCCAGACGGAGTTCAAAGAAGATCAGTACGCCGCCCCGAAGAAATAACTGAAAAATATCGTTCTCCGACCGAGATTAGCGACCCATAGCCAGAAGCCCCTAGGCTGATTTGTATCCTGCCTGACACCGCGTTCTCGGGTCGCCTCGACTCGGTTTCATGCGCAGCTTTTGACCGATCTGCGATGGATCCGAAGAGTTCGCGCCGGCCTGAAGGAACTATCGTCCAGGTCCGTTGGGGTCCGGCCCGTCAGTAAGGTTGTTGTATCTCGAGCGCTCCACGGGTGAGCAGTAAAATTCCATGACATCGGTGCCGGGGTCTAGCAACTTCATCGGTAACTTATCTAAAGTCGCCCAAGACTTTGTATATATCTTCGGGTCGTCAATTGTCTCTGACAATTCCAACGTATCATAGTTCACGCGGTGGTAGGTTTCCGTCACCTTGATCTGATCGCTGATCGGCCGGCCGGTAGCATCAAGCCACACTCGGTCTTCCGGCATCGTTCCGACTGTCTGAACGACCAGGGTGGTATCGTCCACCCATTTGCCGACTGAATAACCATAAAACCGTTGCTCTCGCTGCCCATTCCCTATTTGCACGCCGGCTTCTATTACTTTGGGAAGCTCGCGCCCGTCTGTCCAGATGATGCGCCAGCGGTTGTCATACTGATAGAGCACCACCACCTTGACGTCGTCTTGAAAGATTTGCGTTTGCCTCAGTTGATAATGATTCACGTGAGGAACGCCTAGCGGATCACAGAGCTCTCTCGGATCGTTCTCTTCTCCGGGACCAACTGCATCGTAGCCTTCGAGCGGCTTATGAGACTTGTACAGTTGCAATCCGTAAGGAGTGTACGGCAACTGATGTTCGGGCTTGCCGTCATTTGGCACTGTCTGCACGCCGCCTGCCTGGACGGCATTGGGCGCGTACCACATGCCGGAAATGTTGTGGCGCGGAGCAGGGGCTGGCGGCTTCTGATTCTGCTGATTCTGCTGATCCTGCTGCTTCTGCCTTCCGGGTCCCTGGTTAAACCAAATCCAGCCATTTTGAGCAAAACCCGACGAGGAGAAGGCCAGCACACCCGCAAAAAAGAGTATCAGAACCGCGAAGCGCCGGTCACCCATTCGGTCCCTCCTTCCCCCGAGCCTAATTCTTCGCCTTGTCGGCCTCTGCGGCCTCGCGATTCTTAGTCCGCGCGGCGCGTTCTTCCTCTGTTCCACCGGCCTGCCGCGACCACCGCAATACCGTCGTCCCATCTGCTCTCTTGATCTGGTCAATCACGCTATTGGGTGCACCTGACTTCGCTGGGCGGACGTACATGATCACTGCGTCGCCTGGCTTGAGCGTATCCCTGGTCATACCGCCATCGGCCATCAGCGACTCTGGCGAAGCGAGCTCGCCTGTCCACTGCACAACTTTGCCGCTGTCATCTTTTACGCTCCAGACGACCAACACATGAGGATTTCTCCAAACGTAGTCCACGACCGTACCTTTTTGCGCGACTTCGCCAGCCTGCCAGAGCGCGGTGCCGTGATGTGCCAGAACAGGCCAATTCGCCACGGGAAATACCAGGATAGCAAACAGCGCTGTAATCTTGAGCGAGCGTCGCAACATGACTGATACCTTCCTTTTGCAAAATGTTACTCCAGGAATCCAAGACCAGCTTGCCTTCACTTAGCTGTAGCCGCATCCGCGGGTAGTGTGTTCCGATTGTTGAAATCAATCGAATCCGATGGCACGCACAGATATTCCCCGATCTCCGCGTTAGGGCGGAGCGTGGCCGTGCCAGTTGTCGTCCAAGCCTGCGTATATACCTTGGGGTCGATAACCGTAAGGGTGGCCTGAAGCATTCCGTAGTTGAGTCGCTTGTAAGTTTCCACGACCCGCATTTCGGAAGTATGCGGAAAGCCGTGGCGGCGCCCCCGGCGGTCTTCGGAAACCCAGGACCTGTCGTCGAAACCGCTCGTCTCGACGATGAATGTGTCTCCGTCCCATCGGCCGACAGAATATCCCATGTATCGCAGAATTGGCGGATGTGGCGGCAGCTTGCGCCCGTCGGTCCAAATGGTCCGCCAGGTATGGCTCAACTCAAAAAATTGCAAAACTCGGTCGGGCAACTGGATGAACTCCATCCCGTAGTTGTATGCGAATGCCCGTGGATAACCCAGGGGATCGCAGATATTCATAGGATCCTTTGAATTCCACTCGGGTGAGTCACTCTTGGTGGCGTTGTATAACGTTTGTCCGTAAGGAGTAAAGGGCGGAAGCGTCTTCAGGTCCAGCTCAATACCGTTGTCGCCCCAAACCCCGGATATATCATGCGGATCGAATGCGTGTGTATCAACGTTTGCCTTTTTTCGGTCCTCCGCCACATGGGCTTCGTTCTCGCAGCGCGGACACGTCTTCCAGCCGGGCCCCGGCGTAACTAAAGGCACCTCCAGCCCAGGCTTCTGGGCCCACGCGGCCCGCCCGGAGCCCAGAAACGCCGCTAACAATATAACGCTCTCAATCGTAAAGTTTCGCATTTGGTTCAAACTCCGCGCGAACTTTTGCCATAGTAGCCGAACCGCGATTCGTATTGCAACGTGCCGCTAGTGTGAGCTAACTTAGCCCCACCTCGATCCATGCGGAGTGACACATCCATGAAATGCCGTCACATAACTCGGTTTTCCGCCGCGTTGCTGCTAAGTGTCGCCATTCCAAATGTGGCCGGCGCCCAAGGTTCAAAAGAGGCAGCGCAGGTCCACTTGGACAAAGCCAAGGCGGCAGCGTGGCGACCGGGCGACGGCCTCAACGACCTCACGCACCTATACGAGACGGTTTGCGGGCCCGCCTTGAATCCGAAAGGCCCCCAGGAACCTCCCGACGTTGCGCCGCCACCGCTGTCTCAACGAAAAGTTCCGCCCCGCTCAGACTGGTACCAGGAGCCAGCGAAGGTTTTCGATAACCTCTATTGGCTCGGTAGCTGGGGCAGTGCTACCCGCGTTCCTGACAGGCCAGGAGGAGATTCGACCTGGGCGGTGACAACCTCATCGGGAATCATCTTGATCGATAGCGGCTACGATTACAGCGCCCCGACCTTGATCACTGAGGGATTGAAGAAGATGGGTCAGGATCCGGCCCAGATCAAATATGTGATTCTGAGCCATGCGCACGGTGATCGTTATTTCGGGTCAAGGTATATCCAAGATACCTATGGCGCGCACATCATCATGTCCGAAAAGGATTGGGATGTGCTGGCGAGGAGCGACGAACCCAACGAGATCAAGCCGAAAAAGGATATGGTCGCAACGGATGGCATGAAAGTGACGTTAGGGGACACAACCCTCACCCTCTACCTCACACCAGGCCACACGCCCGGCACGATTTCGACCCTAGTTCCGCTCAAGGACGGAAATGAAAAACACATCGGCGCCGTATGGGGTGGCATCAACCCCAGTCTAATAAGGTATCGGGTGAAGTATTTCGCCGACTGGCCCGAGAGTCTTAAATCCTGGAGTGCGTCGGCCGCACGGTTTCAGACAATCGCGGCGAAAGCTGGCGCCGACACATATCTTACGATCCACCCGTTCTATGACAATGCACTGGAGAAAATCCATCTTCTGCAGTATCGCAAGCCCGGGAGCCCTCATCCGCTCGTGAGCAAAGACAATCTGAATCGTTTTTTGACCATCATCAAAGAATGCTCGGATGCGCAACTGGCCCGAATTGAAGACTAAGCATTGGCCTTTTCTCCAGTATTGATTTGGGAACATCAAGTCTGGACGTTGTGTACCAAATTCTGTTGAAAAGCGAAGACCCGGTGTGTTACGCAAAAACTCCGTACGCGCGGAATCTGACTCAGCGCTCTCCAACCGATCCAGAGGCCGCCGCGATCCTCAAGAAAAATGCGCGGGGCCATGAAGCCGGGTTCGCGCGCAATGCTCATGGAGGAACTCGTTGCAGATCCTCCGAAGCCCACGCGAGGGACATGGTTGGATCCGCATATGCTGATCATGACCGGAGGCCGCGAGCGCACCGCAGCCGAATATGGCGAGCTTTATGCCGATGCCGGCCTGGAGCTGGAGAAAACCGTCTCCACGCCGTCGCCGCACAGCATCATCATCGGACGCCGATGGAGACGCCATAACGGGAACGCTGGCATTCTCTCATCCTCAGGGCGGACGCGTTCAAGTGTCGATCTCTTCGGGTGTAGTGTCCGGCGATTCTGTGACCTTCTCCGGCCAGACCAACTTCCCGATGGGCGCCATCGAACTCACGTTTCATGGCAAGGTCAAAGACACGAATCTCAACGGAACCGCCGACATGACACTAAGGGCTCTACTGCTGGGCGCGGAGACGAACCCGGCGTCGCTCAATCTAACAAGGCAATGATCGTCTTCGCGCTTTCAACGGCGCCCGCAAGGACGTTGGCACTCCTTCAAAGCCAACCGATTGAGCGGGCAAATGGCAACTCTCCAGATTTTGCTTGAGCCCGGAGTTAGTGGGCTAAGTACGCTGCGGAAACTCAACAGCGTCTAGAGTGTCGGAGCAAGGGGACATTTCAAGGTGCACACGCAAATTCACTGCGTCCGTGCGTGAAATGCGCGGGGGCTAGGAGGCTGGTTCGGCGCCGAGCATTATGTGGCGAGGGGGCTCGCGCAGATCCCAGACGTTCCGGAACCGGGACAATACGCGCAGAACGTAGAAAGTAATATCTACTTCCCAGTGGTACTTCAGGAAGAACGCGGCGATGCAAGCGAAATGCACCGCGAAAAATGGAGATGACCGGAACACCGAAATACGGTCACCACTCCTTAGAGTTATCCAACCGGGTGCCATAAGCCACTCCCCTTCGCCGGAGCCTACTGGAGACGTGAGTGTTATCAACTCCCATTTGAAATGCGCCAGCTCCCTAGTTAACTCCAAGGGTAATCTGCGCGGCGTATCTTGGGTGACAGATTCTCCCCAGCTAGACGTCGAGCGCAGTCTTTCATAAATTGACTCTCTTCCTAGAAAGGTGGAAATCGCGGTAGTTGCCCAGCTCGATGTCAGTGATCCGGTAGTGAGTCTTGAGCGGATGGTTTAACTGTTCAGCTAGCTGCCGATGGAGCTTGATTGAACAGATCTCCGGCGCATCTTGGTATCTTACGCGATGAGACCGGAATGCCGCGTTCGGGATGGTGAATGTGAACTCGCGCGGCTCGTTCGAAACATCTCGCACGAGAAAGCAGTACTCACCGACGATCGGCTTCGATGTAAATCCGGCATATTGGACGATAACCCTCCGACTCATTTCGGCCCTCCTGATGAATTCCGCATCGACGAACCCGAAGCATTACGAAAATGGAGCGGGTCTCTGAGGTTCTGTAATTCCCGGTAATAATACAGCGGAGTGGGCCGCTTTCCGTTGAACCTCAGCCGCTTTAGAAACTCGATTTCTTCCTCGATCGCATCGCCGCTCAGGAAACGGTCCCGAAGGAATCGCTTGAACGCCGGCTCTTCAGACGGCCGGTCAGCCTCCTTTTCGACAAACTCAAATTTCTTGGGATACCCTGGAGCTAGTCTCCGATTTAACACGACTTCCATAGCAAACGTCGAGAGGTCCATATCCCAGGATTCAATCAGCGGATCGAGGAAGGAATCACAGTCTTCAACGGACACGCTGAAGACATCCGTGTCCAGGAATTCCAGCACGATGACTCGCATCTGTTCATAGCTTCGACCGACCAGTCGAGCGACTAGCTGGAGCCAGTTTTCACTTCCCAATTCCTCTTTGGCGACTCTCTTGACCACGTCCAAGAGCTTTTGTGTGACCAGACGCTCGAGTTCGCCGAAGGGCTGCTTCTCAAAAATAGCGCGGACTTGTTTCTCTTTGTCCGGCGCACATTTGCGAAGGATTAACTCTCGAACCTCTTTCAGCAAGGGCGCGGGTGGCTCCCCGAGGTTTCTCTTCAATTCTTCCTTGCGCTGGAGGCCAGCCATCTCCGCGAGCTTACCCGCAGGGAGCTTCAAGAATTTCGCCATTTTGTCATAAATGTCGGTTCGGTCGGACGCGGGAGGCATTTTCTTCCGAGTCAAAAGCTGGGAAATATATGATTCGGTGACGTTGGCGGCCACCGCCAGATCTCTCTGCTCCAGCCCTAAGTCTTGCAGTCGCTGTTTGATCACGAGACACAGGTCCACAGGGCGCCTCCGCTGCACTTCACTATAGCTGCTTAAGCACATAAATATACTCGCATATTGTACTTGACAGTTGCAAGTTAATTCACCTAATATGGTCAAGTGACTGAGGGAGACATACGGTAATCTAAACTGAAGTGGGTTATCTGAAATCGCCCTTGGGTAAGACAACCAAGGAGGTCGCCATGAACACCATGACACGTTGGGACCAGCCACGCGGGTGGTCATCTTTGCTGCAGGGCCAGGTCAATCGTTTGCTAGAGGACAACTTCACGCGCGACCGCTCCGGTCATGCCGACCTGGCGACCTGGGCGCCGGCTGTAGATATATACGAAACCGAGAGCGAGCTGGTCGTAAAGGCCGACCTGCCCGATCTTCAAGAGAAGGACATTGACGTTCGCGTGGAGAACAATACGTTGACCATCCGCGGAGAGCGGAAGTTCGAGAAGGAAGTCAACGAGGACAACTATCTTCGAGTGGAACGCGCCTATGGTTCGTTCATGCGGGGCTTCTCCCTGCCGAACACGGTGAAGGCCGAAGGCATTCGCGCCGAGTATCGCAACGGAGCCCTGACCGTGCGTATGGCCAAGCGTGAGGAGTCTAAGGCGAAGCAAGTCAAGATCAGCGTCTCAGCGAACGGCAAGTAATCCACATTGCATATAAAGGATGGGCCGGCGCTCCGGCCCCGGACCGGCGTAAGGAGACTGCCGTGATCAAACAGAGAGAACCATCGACAAAAGAGATCGCTCGCCGAGCTCATGAGCTGTATGTTCAGCGCGGCAGAGAACATGGCAAAGATGTCGAAGACTGGCTCAGAGCCGAGAAAGAGCTGAGCGACGAACCTGTCCCGGGACTAGCGAAAATGAGTGCCGCCAAAGCAGGTCGTCAGGCAGTAAATTGATGTCAAAAGGGATGGCGAGGTATTGAATGTCCACAAAGTCAACGAACTTAATCAACAAGGCAGGCGAGACAGCAGGCACGCTCTCTTTCGATGAGGGCGCTCACTCCTGGCGGATAGCCACTAAAGCGGAGCCGAATTTTCCGAGCACATTTTCGACCCAGCAAGATGCATTTTATTGCTGGTATACCAGGTTCGACCCAAAGACTGGCAAGCTGCGGGCTTAAACACCCCACGGTCAGCAAGGTGGGCCAGCGACCCGAGACCGAGGATGTGATGCACGCGACTACGAAGAGTTATCTAGTGAACGCGCCTTGGTCAAACCAAGGAGGTTGGCATGATCGAACGCGAAGAAACATCGAGGGAACAAATCGCTCGACGAACTCATGAAGCATCTGCTGAAGATGGCAGCGAACACGGAAAGGATGTCGAAGACTGTGACAGAGTTGAAAGAGGGCTGAGTGGCGAAGCTAACGTGGCACCGATAGAAACGCCGGCCGCCCATTATGCTGAATTACGGTATAGGTGGCCCGAGTGAATCCAATCGACGGAAAGGCTAGAAGAACACGCGAGATTCCCAATGTTTCCGAAAACTAGAGGACCAGCGGCGAAAGTACTGCTACGAGATAAGTCCCTCGGGGTAAGCGACGCGAAATTTCGTATGTTGGCCGACACCACCGCAGCGGCGATGTTCACCTGTTGGGGGGAGCGACTCCTGCTTCGGATGGCAGACCGCGAATTGCGCCGGATGAAGAGCCGCGGTGCGAAAACTGTCAGAAGCGAAGTGACGGACGCGAGCATTCGCTAAAAGGAGGCCGTATGTACTTTCTATCTTGGATCATCGTTGGATTGATTATGGGCTGGCTAACCAGAAAACTCCTGAAGGAAGGCGGATACGGGCCGATTGTGGACTTCGTAGTATGTGTTGCGGGGGCAGTGGCAGGAGGTTTCATCGTGCTTGTCGCAAGCTTCCCGGGCCATGGTGGGCTAGTGTATTCGACTCTGGCCGCGATTCTGGGTGCTGTAATCCTGAGAGAGTTCACTGGTTATGCCACCCACCGAAAGCGATACGCCTGACTCATAAGCAGCCTTCTGCCAGCGCTAGTCGCTAGCGCAGATGCCGCTGCCTTATGCCGGCCAGAGGTAAGGGAGAAGCGCCATGTCACAGACAGTCGAAACCCATAACAGCCGCTTGGAATTAGATACAGCCTTTAGGTATGCAGTGACTTTAGCCTGGCAAGACTTCAGGAAACTTACCGAGCCACGCTCAATGCGGGTTGAATACCTGTGTGAGCCTGGGACCGCGCTGGATCACCTAAGCGTGTGGTCGGTTCGAGCCGGAGGCTATCAGGATTTGGTGTGCGACTACTGGACGTGCACCTCTTCCGCCCATCCAAGTGGGGCATGCTTCGGGAACAGGCACTACATTGACAAGTTGGCTCAGAACCTCGATTTCATCATGAAGAACCAGGGTGTGTTCACCCGCCCTGCCGATGCCTGCCGTCATGGTTTGGTTCTGATTTATCCGCCTGACGTAGAGGATTGTGCAGAAGCCGCAATCTGGATGAAAGTGGCCCAGGCGCTGGAGAGCGAACCGGGTGCAGGAGCAGTTCCCGTACTGCCTAATGATCACCATCAAGATGAAGAAGCGTCGTCGCGAATGGAGGATGAAGGGTATCCGCACCAACGTGCCGGAACCCTCCCCGATGCGACAGGATACTCGGGCTACGAGTGGTTCCCTATTTCCTAGCCAATAATTGGCTGCGAGGACTGTTGTCGGATTCTGTCAGTGTCTACGCCGAGGAGGACCCAAGTGCCAGACGTAACGGAAGCGGGAAGAATCTTTATCAGGGAAGGCACACTATTGCCGAAAACCCTGCAGCTCGAAAGCGAGCCTTATATGCCCGGCTGGAGATCAGTCAAGAGCCTTGATGGGTACGGATTGGGTCGAAAAATCCACGACGCGGGATGGACCTTCTTCTGCTTGGCTTATGAAACGAAAGCTACTGTCTTTGGTATGGACGAAGAAAAGATGGTGCGCCGGGCCATCGAGCGGATCCTGGCAAACCGGGAGTTGAAGAAATTCAATTCCTTGGAGATTGTGCGGGTGGCCTCGTTGGCTTCGAAGCGTTTCTTGGGAATCCGCTATGTAACTGTCTCCGCCCAATCACGGCATGTCCAGAAGAGTCCCGTTATCTTCCAGGTCCAAGACAAAGACTGTGAAGTGGCGATTCCGAGCGGAATCGAATTGCGCCCGGACCAAAGCATTGGGCCATCAACAAGCAAGGAACGGCTTTTAGACGGGATCAAAACGCCAAATCTTGAATCCGTACGTATTTGAAGGAGATTGTCAAATGAGAACAATGATGCGCAGTCTGGTTGTTTGCTTCCTCATGATCATCGTGATCCTGCTTTCAATTCCTCAGGTTCACGCGCAGGATCTTTCCACGTATCGCAACTTTTCGTTCGGAATGACTGTGGCCGATCTTTCAAAGCAGATTGATCAAAAACCAGCCAATGCGGCCGTGCTCCACGAACGTCCGGCGCTGATCCAAGAATTGACCTGGTGGCCGCCACAGCCTTATGGCTCTTTACGCCCAGCGGAGCCGGTTGATCAGCTTCTCTTCTCTTTCTACAACGGTGCACTCTACAGAATGCTGGTGACCTATGAGAATTCCGCCACTAAAGGGCTAACCGACGAAGATATGATACGGGTCATTTCCGCAAAATACGGGCTGGCAACAAGGCCGGTCGCAGCCGTTGTCAATTTCCCCATGAACCCATCGTACAAGGCCACCGAAAAAGTGATCGCACGGTGGGAAGATTCCCAATATTCGCTCAACCTTTTTCGATCCTACGGGGATACCTTTGCGATCGTCATGTTTACAAAACAGTTGGATGCCCAAGCTGGGGTCTCCATTGCCGAATCCGTGAAGCTGGATCAAGAAGAGGCTCCCCAGAAGGAAGCCGCACGCGTCAAGAAAAATGCTGAGGATTCGGAAGTAGAACGACAGAAGAACATCACGACGCTTCGACCGTAAGAGTATGGCGCAACGACGAGACTAATTCCGAAATCGTTAAGGTGAGTTTGACGGAGGATCTGAAGATGACAGTTCAAGTAACACCTCTACACGACCGCGTTCTGGTAAGGCGACTGGAAGAGAAGGAGACTGCGAAGGGTGGCATCATCATTCCTGACACGGCCAAAGAGAAGCCTCAAGAAGGCGAAGTGATGGCCGTTGGCGCTGGCAAGATCGAGGAGGGTAAGCGAATCCCGCTCGACATAAAGACGGGCGACCGGATTTTGTTCGGCAAATACACCGGCAGCGACATCACGATCGATGACCAAGAATATCTGATCCTCCGAGAAGAGGAAATCCTGGCGAAGGTCAGTGGGATCGCGAAAGCGGCAAGCGGCAAGAAGTAGCTCTCTGTCCAAACAGTTCGAGGCAAGAGTGCTCATTCACCCAGGAGGGTGAAATCCAATGGCGAAGCAAATCGTAACGGGTGAGAATTCACGTCAAGCCATTCTCCGCGGCGTTAACATTCTGGCCGATGCCGTCAAGATCACGCTGGGCCCCAAGGGCCGCAATGCTGTGATCGAGAAGAAGTTCGGCGCGCCTACGGTTACCAAGGACGGCGTGACTGTGGCAAAAGAGATCGAGCTGCAAGACCCACTCGAGAACATGGGCGCCCAAATGGTGCGCGAAGTTGCGTCCAAGACCTCGGATGTGGCCGGCGACGGCACGACCACTGCGACCGTTCTCGCCCAGGCGATCTTCCGTGAAGGCGTGCGGACGGTGGCGGCAGGGGCAAGCCCGATGGCACTGAAACGAGGCATCGAGCTCGCCATTGAAGTCGTGGTAGAGGAGATCAGGAAGCTCTCCCGCGATGTGAAGGGCGACATGATCGCCCAGGTGGGCACCATCAGCGCAAACACCGACAAACAAGTCGGCAGCCTAATTGCCGAGGCGATGAAGAAGGTAGGCAAGGACGGTGTCATTAGCGTTGAGGAATCAAGGACGATGGAGACGACGCTCGAAGTGGTAGAAGGAATGCAGTTCGACCGCGGCTACCTCTCCTCCTACTTCGTCACCGACCCCGCGCGGATGGAGTGCGTGCTCGAGGAGGTTCACATCCTAATCCACGAGAAGAAAATCAGCTCGATGCAGGAGTTGCTGCCCTTGCTCGAACAGACCGCCAAGATGGGCAAGCCGCTGTTGATTATCGCGGAAGACGTTGAGGGCGAAGCGCTCGCGACCCTCGTTGTGAACAAGCTTCGGGGAACGCTGAAGTGCGCTGCGGTCAAGGCGCCGGGCTTTGGAGACCGCCGCAAGGCCATGCTGGAGGATATCGCCGCGATCACCGGCGGCAAAGCAATCACCGAGGAGCTTGGTATCAAGCTTGAAAAGGTGAAAATGGAAGACTTAGGTTACGCGAAAAAAGTCATCATCAACAAGGACAACACCACCATTATCGAAGGTGCCGGTAAGAATAGCGAAATTGAAGGCCGGATAAAGCAGCTCCGCGCACAGGTCGAGGAAACGACGTCTGATTATGACAAGGAAAAGCTCCAAGAGCGCTTAGCGAAGCTGGTTGGCGGCGTAGCGGTGATCAAGGTGGGTGCGGCAACGGAAACGGAGCTGAAGGAAAAGAAGGCTCGTGTTGAAGACGCCATGCACGCCACTCGCGCCGCAGTCGAGGAGGGTATTGTTCCCGGCGGTGGTACTGCCCTTCTGCGCTGCCTGCCGGCCCTCGAAAAGCTCAAGCTCCGTGACGACGATGAAGCCACCGGCGTGAACATCGTCAAGCGCGCACTCGAAGAGCCTACGCGCCAGATCGCTCAGAACGCAGGGCACGAAGGCGCCGTAGTCGTCGCCCGCATCCTCGACTCAAAGGATGCGAACTTCGGCTTCAACGCGGAGTCCGGCGAATTCACCGACCTGATCAAGGCCGGAGTGATCGACCCGGCGAAGGTCACCCGCCTGGCGTTGCAGAACGCCGCGTCTATCGCCGCGCTGATGCTAACCACGGAAGCTTTGATCGCTGATATTAGGGAAGAGGAGGTCGCGGTCGCGGCGGGTGCCGGACACGGCGGCGGGATGAGTGGGATGTACTGAGCGAGGTGCCCGCGCAAAACCTTGAGAACAAAGCGGTCGCTAAGGCGGCGGGCCTTTACCTTGCGCCCGCCTGTTAGATCGCCCTTCTAGCTTTTCGGTACGGTAGTGGTACAAGGTACGCGGCGGGGGGCGAATGGGTTCGTGCCTAAATCCGCTGCTGCACTGACCGGATTCCCACGCTGAATCGCCTCGCCGGAACTGCGGGCGTGTGGTGGACTGTCAGAACACGATCTTTGTGGAGGGCGAGATTCGCCGGATTTCACAGAAGGCCGCCGGTTCGACCCAAAGAGTGGCAAGCTGCGGGCTTAAACACCAACACGGTCATCAAGGATCCGGGATAGCGGAATCCGTACTGTCAAATTGTCCCCTTGCCTCTTGAGCCCCCGAGTGCAAACGTACCCCCAAGGGCAAGGGCGCGCTCGCGCATGCCGGTAATTGCCCAGCGAAGCATGGCTATCGACCAGCTTTGTGGTGATGCCCTTCCCGTTGTCCATTACCGTTAGAATCAGGCCGTCTTTTCTTTTCATCAAGGCGATGACAGCCCGCGAAGCATGAGCATGCCGGGCGACATTCGTAAGAGCTGCCTGGACGATCCTGAAGATAGCGACCGCCGCTGAGCGGTCAAACTTGGCCTTTGCAGTATTGGTCTTAAACCTGCACTGTATTCCAGTGTGTCCCTCGAATTCCCTGGCCTCCGATTTCAAGGTCTTTGCCAGGCCCAATTCATCCAAAACGCCGGGTCGCAATCCACTCGCGATGTTCTTCACCGACCGGATCAAGCTCGTCGTGGTGGCTGATAGCGACCTGATTTTCTCCTGCAACGGCTGTTGCCCTGGAGTCAACTTGCGCGATATCCAGGACAGTCCTAACTGCAAGCTGGTAAGCGCCCGGCCAAACTCATCGTGAAGCTCACGTGCGATCACGGCCCTTTCATTTTCGCGCACCGAAAGCAAGTATGCCGCGAAGGCACGCAATTGATTCCTGGAACTCTTGAGGGTTTCTTCCGCCTGCTGCAAACGAACAAGCATCAGGAGTTACAACTGCAGCCGTACTTTTCCGCTCTATATTTCGTCCGGCAGCTTAGTGCCTTCTCTGCAGTTGGGTGTCAGAAATTCTCCTGGGAGTGAACCACAATCATTGTCAGGCGAAAAGGCTTGAAGAGTTAGATGAAAGAGCTTAGTTTACGCACCTCAGCTTAGATTTGGTTGCCAGCGCGCAGTATAGGCAAGTGATCGGCTCGACGACTGGCATGTTGAAAGGCGCATCCGGAGCAATCTATGCCACGTGACTGTGCGATCAAACAACGACCTCGGCCTGCTGTAGGCGGTTCGCTAGCTGGCCGCTGAGGAGGGCGCATGCGTCTTCGATTCGACATTTTGTTGATCACGTTATTGGTCACGCTTGCCATTCCCTGTCTCGGTTTCGCGCAGGATGGCCAGGCCTTGTTTCGCCGTCATTGCGCCTCATGCCATGAAGCTAGCGCTCAAACCCGAGCGCCTGCGCCTGACGCGTTGCGCCAGTTGACGCCGGAACGAATCATGGATGCACTTGGGTCAAACAGCGGGGCCATGTTGATACAAGGGCTGGCGCGCACGCCAGCCGAACGTCGCGCGCTCGCCATATATCTCTCAGGAAAGCCCTTCGGTACGGAAAAGCCTTTGGATCTCGACGCTATCAGCTGCAAAAAGTCGGACGATTTTACCGATCCTCTTTCTGCGCCGAGTTGGAACGGTTGGAGCGTCAGTCCGTCGAACGCTCGTTTTCAGAGCGCGGCAGCTGCAGGACTCGATGCCGGTCGCGTACCGCAGCTGAAGCTCAAATGGGCGTTTGCTTACCCCGGCGACATCATCGCGTATAGCCAGCCGACAGTCGTGGGCGGCCGCGTTTTCGTCGGTAGTTCGGGCCATAGAGTCTACTCGCTCGACGCGGCCACGGGTTGCGTTCGTTGGGCTTATGCCGCGGATGCGGGCGTTCGCTCTGCTATTACGATCGGCCTTCTGGGCTCAAAAACACCTGCGGCCTACTTCGGAGATCTGGCAGCAAATGTTTATACGCTCGACGCGGAGTCGGGAAAGCTGTTGTGGAAAGCGAACCTCGATCCGCATCGCGCAGCGCGTATAACAGGCGCCCCGACGCTTTACGCGGGAAGACTCTACGTTCCGGTCGCTTCGTTGGAAGAAGGCAGCAGTGGCGTGCCCGACTACGAGTGCTGCACATTCCGTGGAAGCGTTGTGGCTTTGGATGCTGCAACAGGCAAACAGATTTGGAAGACCTACACCATTTCTGACACGCCACACGCTGTAGGAAAGAACAAGCTCGGCGTGCGGCAGTGGGGACCATCTGGAGCCGCGATCTGGTCTTCGCCTACGTTGGACGTCAATCGCAAGATCCTTTACGTCGGAACAGGGGACAACTATTCAGCTCCGGCTACCAAAACGAGCGATGCAGTGATGGCTCTCGACATGGAATCGGGGAAGATGTTTTGGGTACGGCAGCTCACACAAAAAGACGCCTGGAATTCAGCCTGCTACCTACCCGATTCGGCCAATTGCCCCACAAACGCTGGACCAGACTTCGATTTTGGGTCGTCTCCGATTCTCATTGAACTGCCAAACGGGCGTCATGCACTTATCGCCGGACAAAAATCGGGTGTGGTGCATGCATTGGATCCTGATCAGGAAGCTAGAACCATTTGGCAGGCCCGAGTCGGCCAAGGAGGAATACTTGGGGGAATCGAATGGGGACCGGCAGCGGATGACAAAAACATTTACCTTGCCTTGTCCGATGCCCAATTCGACGAGAATCATCGCCTCTCTCTTAAGGATGGCGGTGGACTAGTTGCACTGCGATTGACCGATGGAACGGAAGTGTGGCGTGCCGCACCCGCTCCGTGTCCGGAAGGCCCCAAAGGATGCAGCCCGGCTCAAGCTGCTGCTGTCACAGTGATTCCCGACGTCGTCTTCTCAGGATCGTTGGATGGGCACCTACGCGCGTATTCCACGGAGGACGGCCGGATCATATGGGATTACGATACCGTTCAAGAGTTCACGACCGTTAACGGCGTGCCCGGACATGGCGGCGCTATCAACGGTCCAGGACCCACGGTCGCCAGGGGCATGCTATTTGTGAATTCAGGCTACGCCTTTCTCGGAGGACAAATGCCAGGAAACGTCCTTCTTGCGTTCGGTGTGGAGTAATCGAGGCGCGTCCCGGGAGGTCTACTAGGGCTCGTGTGGACTAACCCTTCTTCTCTCCTTTCCACTCTGAGTCGCCTTCTCCGCCTGCCGTCCGACGATATCCACTAGATTGCCCAGGGCGAGGTTGACATCTATCAGATGCAGTCCCCAGTTCGCCTGTACCTGGCCGCCTGTGCCGATGTCACCCGTGATGTCGTCCGTTCGACGGCCGGACGGGTCTGCGTGCACGGTCACCTCGAGATAGGTTGCGTTTTCATTGGACGTGCATCGGGCGGTAAGCATGCCGGGAACGCTCACCCACGGAGTGGCGATGGGCCGGTCCGGCGTAACCCAAGGCTTGGAAGGAATCGTACTCACGATGGTGCTGCCCGTCGTGGAAAGATACGCGTGCAGCTCGCCCGTGCCGCCGCCGAGCGCCGCCGGGTTAGTACAGGCGGCGATGTTCTCACCCGGGACTTTGCCGAACAGAGTATTGGTCGGCGGGGGCACCGTGGAGCGGAACGAAGCATACGTGATTACGCATCCGGTCTGCGACGCCGAACGACAGAGCGGTACATGTTTGAACGTGCCGCCTAGGTCCTTCCCGCGCGGAACGGCCAAAGTCGTGCCGAGCAGGATGGCCGAGACCATGCGAGAGGCAACCGGCTTGCCATCGATCTCATTGCGAATGAGTGCCGCGAGGATAAATGCTCCCTGCGAGTGGCCTATGAGTACGAAGCCGTGTCCCCGGTTGTCGTGCTCGAGATAGTAGTTCCACGCGTCCCGAACATCGTCGTACTGGAGGCCATGCTCGAACGCCGCGGCAGCGCCTCCGCTGGCCAGCAGCGGGCGGAGTCCGGCCAGGGTGATTTGGCGGTACATGGGCGCGAACGGGCGGCACTTCGATGCGAAGCGCGCGAACTGTTGGCTGATCACATTACGCTCCGCCTCATCGGCGATCATGTCGCTGTTCGGCGTCGGATCAGTCGATACGGTCGGATAAACGTAAAAGCAATCGATCGGGGCGTTGGAGTTAGCGGTCCAGGTCTCGCGGCTTAGCTTGCCGCCTGGCGCGATGACCGTTGCGGTGAGGTCCACATCGCAGGCATCGTGCTGCCCGGGACGGCAGAGCCAGGACTTGGCTTCACCATAGTTGTTCGGTTGGGCCACGCTCGGGAGCGCGGCAAGTGCCACAAGTAGGGAAAGTTTCCACATGAGACTGAGCATCTGGTTACTTTTTGGCCTTCGCTGCCTCCTCAGCCTCTTGTTGCCGGGCGCCCCGCAAGACATCGCCGAGCGCGTAGTTGGCTTCGTGGCAGGCATATTCGTAAATCCGCTGATCGGTCGCTGGCCAGGTGTACTCGCCGGTCCACGGCCGGTCCCACGTGTCCGGGTCTTCTACCGTGAAACGATACAGAAGCGTTTTGTCGTCCACGCGCGTCAAGCGTTCGACTACGTGGAGGTTTTCCGTCGATCCACGAAATCGGGTTTTATCGCTGAAATTGGTTGTGTCGATCACGAGCGTATCCCCCTCCCAATAACCCACCGAATCACCCATCCAGCCGTGGATGTTTTTGGGAAGATGCTGTGCGTTCATCCGCACGATGCGGGCGTCGTGCGGTGGAGCCGAATCCGAGCAGGCAGCGCTCGCTGAGCCAACGCTGCTCCGGGTTATCGTAGGCACCGGGCGGCTCGGCTAGGCCATCCTGGCGCTCCGGAGCGGTGGACGTCGGCGTCGCCCGCGCTGCCGCGAGCCGCTTGTGCGCTGCCGCATTGTAAGGAGGCAGATGGCCATCCTGCGGGTCGACGACGATGGATGTTCGAACTTGTCCATCAACCACAGTGTATGCCGCGCCCTGGTTGAGCCAGAAGCGATTGTAGCCGCCGACAGCGCCGCCCCCGGCTTTCTCCAGAGCTTCAAAGAACGAATGTGGTGCGCTCGTATCGCCGCCCACTGGCGGTGCCGGGCGATCTGGGTTCGAGGGCTGGTTATCTTTGTCCCTGCGCTCGGCTTCGGCTTTCTCCAGAGCTTCTGCTCTTTCCTTTGTCAGGAAGGGAGGAGCGCCGGGCTGCCGCTCGAGCGGCGTCATCGTGGCCAGATCATAGGTGCCCTGCAAGTCCGGATGTCCATCCGGCCTGCGGGGCAGGGCAGAGTTCGCCGCGGTATTCTTCACTTGGCCCGCCATGGGGCGAGCCGTGAGAGAGATCAACGCGAGCGCCGTTGCCACTGCGCTTGTCCTTAAGATGAATCGCTTCCGCATCCCACACCTCTTCGATTATTTGTTAAGCGGATGTTTTCGGTACTGGCCGTACAGCAGTTCTTCGACAAACTCCACGCACTTGAAATCCAGCAGTTGCGCGTTCTTTTCCTGGCGCCGGTAAAGCGCCATGCTCATCTTCCAAGGGCGCGTGAAGACGTTCGGATCTTCGATCGTCGCTTCATACGAGATCACATCCGGGCTGGTGCACGTGTAACGCTCCACCACGTGCAGCTTGTCGGTGTGGAAATTTCCCGCGCGGTCAAACCAGGTCTGGTCATTCAACCCCGTTACGTCGATCACCAGGGTGTCACCCTCCCAGCGACCCACCGATTGGCCCATCCATGAGTCGGCGGGAGCCGGTCCCGGGTCCTTCAGAAAGATGTTTCGCACCGCGCCCGCATATTCGTAGACGAAGGCGAGGGCGCTGGCGCTTTGCAGGATCTGGAACGGGTAGGGCATATATGTAGCGCGCGGCACGCCCGGCAGATAGCATTTGATCTCCGGATCGCGGCTCAGCCAGTCGTCCTGGTTCTGTTTCCTTCTCGCGAGTGCTTCGGCCTTATAGGGAATTTCGCCGCCTTCCACCACGCCAAGGCCAGGCGCCACCGCCCCGACAGCCCCTAGCTCCAGCACCGGAGCGGCCGGCACCGGACCATAGGGTCCGGGGCGAAGCGCCATTGCCGGACGCGCTACGTGAGCTTCAATATCATAGTTGGCTTCGTTCAGCGCCTGCCAGATTCCATGCAGGTCGGGCTTGCCGTCGGCTGTTCGCGGACCGGCGTTGCCGCCCGTCTGAGCCGCGGACGAGGCAGGAAGCGCAAATCCTAAGAACACGGCTGCCGCGGCGATCAGGAAGACTTTGGTTCGCATGAAGAGAACTCTCCTAAAGCGTTGAGGAAGTATACATCCAGTTCTTCCGCCCTAGCCCTTCGAGCGCAAGTTTTCGCCCCGCTAGCTTTCCCGCTAGAAGAGGGCCAGGGGACCACCTCGCCCGGTAGGGCCTGATAAACGGTGCCAGCTCAACCGGTCGATGCAACACCGTCCAATCAGTTGATCGGACAATACTTCACCCCGGAGCGCCGATCTGTCTGGCTGTATTCAATCAGACCTACACAGGGTAGTGTTTTTTTGAATCAACGCTCGCGACCGACTTTCGCCCTGAGAACTCCTGCAAGTAGACGGGTCGAGCAAGTGTTGCGCTGACCCATTGAGACCGCCGAGATTATCGGCAACTGGCCTTCTGTGGGCCGAGAAGAGGGCTTCTCAGGCCCTATCCGATTTGCGATGCGGAGGTCTAGAGATTAGTCATCTCCCGGCCGTCTGGGAGCACAATCTTCTGAAGACGCAAGACCTTCGATCCGTTCTTGGTCGGATGACCAGTGGCAGTGATGACGTCGCCGGACTTGAGCGTGCTCTTGTCCCAAGCTCCTAAACGGACCAGCATGCTCGGACTCCTGGCTTCGCCGATCCATTGTTCGCTCTCGCCGTTATCGTTTTTCACGTCCAGGAAAATTTGCACGTGGGGATTGATGAACTGGAAGTTCGTCACGGTTCCCTTGACGGACACGACCTTTTCCGTGTCGTAGTTCGCCTCTCCGTGATGTGCCAGAAGCGGGCCCGAAACAAAAAGCACAACGAAGATTATGCTCAAAGAGACTACCAAGTTTTTCATTTGCTGCGCCTCCTGAAATAGGTGATCAAGTCGGTCGTGCTATGACGGCCCACATGAAATCAGTGGCATCGGCGACATGAGATTGGGCTGGCTACTTCGCCGGTGTTGTTTCCTTGTTTTCGATCTCCAGGAAGCTCGCATCATCCTCACAGAAACGTTCCGCCAGCGTCCAGGTCGGCTTCAACAGGAAGTCCAGATGCGCCGTCCAGGGCCTAGTGTACGCCTTCGGATCCTCGATGGTGATGTCGCCCGACAAACGGTCATGATTAATCCGGCGGATGCGCTCCACTACGTGCAGACCTTCGCTGTGCGCGTGACCGATTGAGTCTAGCCAGGTTTTATCATTAAAACTCACGGTGTCCACGACCAGTGTGTCTCCCTCCCAATGCCCAATTGAGTCTCCCATCCACAACGGACCCAGGCTGGTGTCATGCGGCCGGCCGTCTGTGAAGATCTGGCGCCGCTTGGAGTCGTACTCGAAGAGCATGATGACTTCGCCCGGCGCTTGGACGATCTGCATGGGCAAGGGGTATAGAAAAATGCGTGGCACACCCGGTGGAAAACAACCGTGGTAAACGGGATCGTTCGTTTCCGCGAGGGGGACACCATGAGGCCCGAGGGACGACTTCGCGGGTAATGAATCGTCTGAAAGCTCTTTATCGAAGCTGGGCCATTCCCTGTGCCGGCCAGCAAGTGTACGCACCACGCTATCGGTCGGAATGGCTCGGCAAGATCCGGGAAGCCGGCGTGCGCCGTCGGGCCGAACTCTACTACCAACAGCTCGATGCCTTGGCTATTTTGCGCCAGGAGGTGCGGCGTGAGCTGTTGGCCGAGAGCCGCAAGCACGCCGCGATGAAGTGGCTGCGTCAGATTCCATCGATTGGTCCGATCCGGGCGGCTCTGCTGATCGCTCTGATCCAAACGCCACATCGCTTTCGCACCAAGCGGCAACTGTGGGCCTACAGCGGTTTGGCTTTGCAGACCTACAGCAGCGGGGAATACCGTTTTGTCCAGGGCCAACTCCAGCGCTCCAAAAGGCTCCTGGCCATTCGCGGGCTCAACACCAACCACAACCACGATCTGAAAAATATCTTCAAGGGTGCGGCGATCCGAGCTGCTGTCGTTCCTGGACCGTTTCAGGAGTTCTACGCCGCTTTAATCGCCAGAGGAATGAAACCGTCCATGGCACGGCTCACCCTGGCACGCAAAATCGCGGCGATCACTTTGCTAGTTTGGAAGAAAGGAGTCCGTTTCGACGCCGAACATCTGAAACCACAAGCAGCTTGAGCGTCTGTGGAGGACCGTCCATCCCTGGGTTCATCTCCGGCGGTGGCCGATCGGTTCTTCCGGCGCTCTGGTTCGAGGGTGAGTATCCGAAATCCCGTTAGGCGGAAGGGGTGCTTTGGGCACCGAGTCTCTCGAGAAACCCTATGCCCCCTCGGACAACCAGAAAAAGCTATAGGCCGCGAGTCTCCGATAGAACCATGGTTGGCACTGCACAACCACTCTGCTTGTCGCGTCAGAAACCGAAGGCGTCGATATACCACACGCGATGAACTCAGGGGAAAGCGAAATCACAGCGCCTCATAACAACGCGGGGCTGGATGACCAGAT
>QHYR01000109.1 GCA_003223315.1 Acidobacteriota bacterium
AGCTGGCGCGGACGGCTGGGGCGGATTCGCCACTGCGCTCCGCGATGCTGGAAATTTCCCGATCGATGTCCTCGTCGCTCGCTTCGATATTCTCCGCCGAGGCGATGCGATCGAGCAGCAACTCGGCCTTCACGTCCTCGACAGCGCGAGGATGCTGACGCCGCCGCATGGCCACCCAATCCACATTCACGGCTCGGGGATCAACTCCCTGCGCCGCCAAACTTCGAACCGCCCGCTCCAGGCGGATATCCATTTGGTTTTGCACCAGCGCTTCGGGAACGGGGAAATCGTGAGCGGCGATAATTTTTGCCAGCACAGCATCGCGGACCGCGGAGGCGTGGTGCGCTTGGAGTTCTCTTTCCAGGTCCTCGCGAATTTTGCCCCGGAGCTCCTCGAGTGTTTTGGCGTCGCTCACGTCCTTCGCTAATTCGTCATTGAGTTCGGGCAGTTTCTTTTGCTTGACGGCGACGACTTCGGCGCTATAAACGAACTTTTTGCCGGCAAGCTTTCGGTCCGGGTAATCCGCAGGATACTCCACCTCGAAGCGGCGCTGTTCCGCCGGCTTTGCGCCGACCAAATTTTGTGTGAAGGCTTCCAAGGTCTCCTCGGCGCCGAGATGGCAGAGAACATTGTCAGCTTTGAGCGGTTCGCCGCCGCCCACGGGTGTACCCACAAGCTTCAACTGAGCGTAGTCGCCGCTTTCGAGAGCGCGATCCTCCACGGGAACAAACGTGGCCGCGCGTTCGCGCATGGCCTCCAGCGTTTTGTCGATATCCGCATCGCTCACCTGGGCCTTCTCGACCTCCACTTGCAGGCCCTTGTAGGTGCCGAGCTCGAATTCGGGCAGCACTTCGAAGCTGGCGCGAAATTTCAGCGGGCGATCCTCCCCGTATTCCACGTGATCGATCTGCGGCTGCGTGATGGGAATAAGCTTCTGGTCCTTGACGGCTTTATCGATTTGCTCTGGCACGAGCGACTGCAGCACTTCGCCTTTGATGTCGTCCGCGAAGCGGCGGCGAATCAGGGGAATGGGCGCCTTGCCGGGCCGAAATCCGGGCACACGCGCAACCCGCGCAAACTCGCGAGCCACGCGCTCGACCGCCTTTTGCACTTCTGTGGCGGGAATTTCGAGATCGAGTTCACGCCGGCAAGTTGCCTCGGCCATGGGTCCTATTTTATATCCATGTATCTAGCTGTACTCAGCGCGTGTGTAGGCCCGCAGCGGAATTTTCAAGCCAATTGCCGCTCTCCAGGCAGACTCCACACCTCATTGCAACGTTTACTGCCCTGCCACAGTCTGACCGGAAAAGAGCGGCGAGCGGGGTGCGAAAAGCGAGTATAGGGGAAGCCAGGAAGAGCGTCAACTTGGGTGCGGAAAACCGGACGCGAGTGGCGAACTCGGCGATATGCTATTTGCTGCCTCTTGCAGGTGCGTCACCCACGCCCACGGTGTCGGCGTTCTTGAAAAAGCCCGCCGAATCCGACCACACGCAGAAATCTTCGCGGAGTTCTTGGTATTCGCTTCGGGGTGATTTGGGCACCAAAGTGAAGATTCTCTTGTCGCTCGGTCCCCAAGGCCGCGTATAGGTCATCGGGTCGTCGACCGTAATGGTCCACTCCAGGTGGTCACGGTCCGCGCGCCGGACGGTCTCCTTCAAGCGCATCTGGTTACTGTGCACGTCACCCCACGGATCGAGCCAGGTTCTGTCGTTAAAACCGTTTGAGTCCACGACAAACGTATCCCCGTCCCAGCGACCGGCCGAATATCCGTAATACCTGGGCTCTGGATCGTCGTGAAGTTTTCGGCCATCGGTCCAAATGTCGCGCCAGGTATGATCCCACTCGAAGAATTCCAGCACCTCGGAGGGAGTCTGAACGAACCTCATGATTTCTCCGAATATTTGCTGCATGGTGCGTGGGTAACCCGCGGGATCACACTGGTAGAGTGGATCATTCCACTCGCTTTCCGGAGATGCCTTTATCCCTAGCGCGGCGTTGGTCCATGAGCTGCGCACCTTACTGAATTTGGCTTGGCCCCAAGGCGTCATAGGGGGACGATTCTCGCTGATGGCCATTTGCCTGCGGGGCGTCAGCAACCAAATCCCGTTCAGGTCATGGGGGTCAAAACTCTGAGCTTTTGGGGCCTGAGCCTTTGTCGACTGGACCTTAGCCGCGCCTGACGGCCGGGTCGTCTGAGGGGTTATTGCAGACGACAAGGCCAGGGCCACCACAACGGCAATGGTCGAGGCGATTGCGCGCTTTTGCATTTTCCCGTTCGCGTTTTTGCTTATTGTTTATCTAATTGCCGCAGCTCATCGAATGATTTCAGGTTTCCTTGGACGCAACCTTGACTGGAGTGCAGCTTTCGGCCATCGGCGAACAATACATCCACGCAAATTCCGTTGGGCTTGCTCTTGGCGGGATTGAAGGTGACCGTGACCTCGTCTCCTGGTTTCAGTGACGAATGGGTCCAACCCAATTCGACCAGGTTGCCGGGATTGTTCAGCTCCATGGTCCAAACCACGACGTTGCCCTTGTCATCCTTTACGTCAAGAAGAAGCAGCGTATGAGGATTTTGCCAGGTGAATTGCTCGACGGTTCCCTTCAGGGTCTTCCGCGGCACACTGTAGTCGTAGCCCACAGCACCGTGGTGTGCCAGAGCAGGGCCACAGGCTATCGCCAGGCTTATAGCTAGGACAAGAGACCTCGCCAAATCGCGTTTCATTCGATACCGTGCGCTCATCGCCATCTCTTGGTGCGGAAGGGGGGAGTTGAACCCCCACGGCCTCGCGGCCACAGGATCCTAAGTCCTGCGCGTCTGCCAGTTCCGCCACTTCCGCATCGTTGAGCAAACAATTCTACCGCAGGGACTTATTTTGAGAATACCGCCATTTGCTCCTCTGAATTGGGTTGGTGGGTGTTCCCCCCGACGCTGGCATCACGGCTTCCCCGCCGCAGCGTGACCCTGCTCACTGGTCTTCGAACGCTCTCGCAGTCCGGGGCGATCAGCGATATGGTCCGACAGAATCTTGATCGCCACGATTCGGTCGAGCCGCGTGTCCCGAGCGCGGTATACCTCGCCCATCCCGCCTGCGCCAAGTGCAGAGAGGATTTCGTATGGGCCGAGGCGTTGATTTGGCAAAAGGGCCATTTGCCCTCGGTTTGAATGGGCAGAAGTATAACGCTGGCGAAGGCCTGCAGAGCGGTTTTTTACTGAATCGCTATTCTCCGCGAAGCTCCAAATTTTGACGCCTTTACGCCAATAGTAGAGGCCGCTTTCGCCGCGTTTCCTCTTGACAATCCAGGGGCTCACGTCCATCTTAAATGGCTTTGCTGGGGTGAATTTTTTCTGTTCGTTGCTTCGCTGGCGAGGATCTTTTGCCGGATACCAAGAAGGTTCGTCTTTGCTTCCACGATCGTTGCTTCGACGGCGCGGCTTCTGCGGCTCTTTTCTCCCGTTTTTACCGGGAGCGCATGAATGCGCGGGCGGCCTTCTGTTACACCGGCATGACGCATCGCGCGGTGCAGCCTTTTGAGGAGGGGCTATTTGACGGCGATGAAAACGTCATCGTCGATTTCAAGTACTCCAGTTCGCCCCGCGTTACCTGGTGGTTTGATCATCATCAGAGCGCCTTTTTGACTGCAGCCGACGCCGCTCACTTCCGTGGCGACCGTTCGGGACACAAGTTTTACGATCCTGACTACAAGTCATGCACGAAGCTGCTGGCGGATATCACCAGCAGCAAGTTTGGATTTAACATTCAGCCGCTCGCGGAATTGATTCACTGGGGCGACGTTATTGACGGAGCGCAGTTCCCCACGCCCGAATCGGCGGTGGCCCTCGCCGAGCCGGCGACGCAAGTGGCCCTGGTGATCGAAGCGGCGCCGGAATCGGGGCTGGTGCCTCGCTTGATCCCGGAGCTTGCGGATCGCCCCCTGGGCGAAGTGGTAAAACTTCCGATGATTGCAGGGCATCTCGGTCCTTTGCTCGAACGGCACAAGCGTTCGATCGAAGTGCTGCGGCAACGCGCGGAGGCCCTCGACGCGGTCGTATTTTTCGACGTCAGCGATCTCGATTTGGAAGGCTACAACAAATTCATCCCCTACCTGCTCTTTCCGCATTGCCACTATTCAGTTGGAATCAGCGCCTCGGCCACGCGGGCGAAGATTTCCATCGGTTCAAATCCCTGGAATCCGGGCGCCACAGAAAAAAACCTCGCTTCACTGGCGGAACGCTTCGGCGGAGGCGGCCATCCGCGAGTCGCGGCGATATCGCTGAATCCTTCGGAGATCGCGCGTGCCCGTGAGGTAGCGCGCGAAATCGCCAACCAGCTTCGCAGTTAGTTCGCGGCTACTATTTTCCCTGGCGGCTCCTGTTTTTCCCCCGTTGAACGGCTGCCATCGCATGGCCCCGAGGGCTCTCTACAGGAAATCCCCTAACGCAAATACGGGAAAGGAGCATTTGCTCGCCGGTGTGAGGCTGCTATTCTCGTTCCCTCGAAGTGCTCATCCTCGAGAACCTTAGATGGAGAGGAATTTATGATAAGCAGGTCGACCCAGCCGAACGAAACCGGCAGGCTGCCGAAAAAGTTCCCCGCTCTTCAGGAGCGAATGGAGACGGTAAAGCGCAGCAACGCCGAAAAGCAGCAAGTTACTCCTCGTTCTCCTCTCGAAAATGCCGTTGGTGTTGAGAAAGACGACGCGTTCTTCCTGTTGTAGTCACCAATAGATAAGAAGCAAACAGTAGTCAGCAAATAGAGAAAAACTCAATAAGCGGGGCGCGCCTGCTGGGCGTCTCGTATTCGCCAATGGCGCTTTCAGCCTAGAGAATGAGCCGGGCGAACCGCGCAGGGACAAGAGTTGCGGCCCCACGGCATGTACGCTATAGTCGCTTGAATCCGCGCGGAGCTTCTCCCCGCCATTTGTGACGTTCCTCGCCGGGCCGCTAGCTCAATGGTAGAGCAGCTGACTCTTAATCAGCGGGTTCCAGGTTCGAGTCCTGGGCGGCTCACCACTCTCACGTAAGCACTTGGCAATCGCTAACGTGCCCGGAAGCTTTGACCAAACGCGTACGCAAACCCGCTGCCCGAATACTGGTAGCGGTTCAGCAGTCGCCTGGCTCTGGCGACCAAAATCGTTGTGTCTCACGCCGCGCAGGCGTACGATGCGCGGAACCAAGGCCCAATCGGAAGTCCGCTCAACGTGCGAGAGGGAGGACGGTTATGCCCCACTACATCACATTATTTCGCTACACCCAAAAAGGAGTAGAGAACATCAAGCAAGGTCCCTCTCGGCTCGATGCCGGCAAGAAGGCAATCGAGGCAACCGGCGGGAAATTAAAAGGATTTTATCTGACGATGGGCCAATATGACGCGGTCGCTATCGCTGAATTCCCGAATGACGAGGCTGTTGCAAGGCTAAGCCTGGCCACTGCCTCCCAGGGGAGCATCCGAGGTGAGACTTTGCGAGCTTTCACCGAAGAAGAATACCGGAAGATCATTGCTTCTTTGCCCTGATCAGTTCCGTTTTTGCGGCTTTCAAACACAATCGCCTTACCATCCGTTTGCCAGGGAGGTCCTATGGAACACCAGAATTGCGTCACCCGGAAAATAGCTTTCGGCCTGCTCGCTTCAATTTTGCTGCTGGCATTGGCGGGGAACCTCGCCGCGCAAGAAGGACAAAAGATGAAGAAATTCCTGACCAAACCCCTCGTTATCGAGGATCAGGGAAGTTTCTTCGTCGGTGGCGTACCGAAGGTCACGAACTACGCCGTAGTTCCCGCCGCCGATCAAAGGCCCAGTCCGAACCAGATCATCATCGGGCAGATGTACGTCCAATTTGAGATACCGGTGAACAAGAAGCGCAACGCGCCGCCTGTCATCATGGTCCACGGCTCCTCCCATACGGCGGTCTGTTTGGAGTCAACGCCCGATGGGCGCGAGGGCTGGTATCCGTACTTCGTGCGCAAGGGCCTCTCGACGTATCTGGTCGATCAGGCGGGCCGCGGACGCTCGGGATTCGATGAATCCGTCATTCATGAAGCCGCAGTCCTGCTGAAGAATGGAGACATTCAGGCCGGCGCGCCACTGATGCCGGCATTCGGCAGGATCAGTGATAACACAGCCTGGACCAATTGGTTCGGCCAGCTCCTGCCGCCAGGCTCGACCATTCTCAACGGAAACCTGGTGCGCCATGGCGATCCGGGTGATACGCAGCATTCCGAACATTACTTCCCCGCTTTCCCGATCGGCACCATAGATCAGGACGTGGTCTCGCGCACGGGAGCGATAGGTGAGGCGCCTAAGGGTCCCAACGATTACTTTGCCCTCGAATATTACAAACAGTTAGTTCCCAACGCCGAAGTCACGTTGCCGGGTTCTACCTGCGCTGCTTGCGATCCGACAGCTATCTCGCCCGCGAATACCTGGACGCCTCGAGATCTGGCGCTGTTAGTCGAAAAGCTCGGCGGAGCGATCGTAGCGACCCATTCTCAGTCCGGACTCATGGGACATCACATGGTGCGCATTCTCAAAGAGAGAGGCCATCTGGATATGCTGAAGGGCCTGATTACGATTGAGGGGTCCTGCTCTCTCTCGAACAGCGGGTTGAAAGCGGAGGACTTCGACAATATTCCCTACCTCGCGCTGAAAGGGGACTACACGCCTACAAGCGAGGTGTGCCAAAACACCGTGGACGCGCTGAACGCCCGACGGGCCGCCGGTCAGGGAACCGCTAAGGCCGACTACATCAAGCTCGGGGAGCTTGGGAACCCGGTATTTAAGGGCACAACCCACATGATGATGCTGGGGACAAATAACCTCGAAGTCGCGGACGTCATCCTGAACTGGGTCGATGCGAATATCCCGCCACGGAATAAGAACGGCAAGAACAAAGAACTGATTTCATCGGCGTCAAAACCAAGAAGGTAGCTGGCAAATAAGATCCCGCCGAAATGGCAACGTACTGCTTACCCGAATGTGGCTAAATTGAGCGGAGGCTGAGCAGTTCGCGCTCGATAGCTCGGAGACGTGCGAATGTCCCTGCTTGGATGGGCCCGAAAAGTCCACACGTGGTTCGTAGTGATGCCTTTTGCAAAGTCGGCAAAATCAGAAGCTTGCAGTGTAGATACGATCACGTCGATCCCAGAAACTACTTGACTCACAATTGGGCATCAAGTAATTTTTCCACCGTTGGGGATGGAGTCCTCCTTTAATCGCCGTGCCACACGGTGGGGCAGCTATGACTCCTGACAAGTGATTGATGAATTCTTGTCGGGATTTTCCCGCACGGATCTCAGGAAACACAGCGTGTGTCCCAAGAGGGTACCCGCTCGCCAGAGTGAATCAGGAGGGGTGGAAGATGCATTCTACAGAATTGAAGTCACCAGTCCGTAGCATCAGGAGTGCGCTTCAGATCCTGCTGCTGACGGTTGCAACCTTGTTGGTTTGCATTCCGATGTTTTCGCAAGGCTCCGCCGGCCGTATTCTCGGCGCGATTACCGACCAAACCGGCGGCGTAGTGTCCGGCGCCACCGTGACGATCATCGATACGCAAAGAAATCTCACGCGCACATTAACAACCGACAACGCCGGTGAATACAACGCGCCCAATCTTCTCCCCGGCACGTATACCGTCCGAGCGGCATTTCAAGGCTTTAAGACTGCGGAGCGCTCGGGCATCATCCTCGAAGTGAGTCAGGACCTGCGCGTCGATCTCACACTGCAGCCCGGCGAACAGACCGAAAGGGTCACGGTCACCGAAGCGCTGCCTATGGTGGAAACCACCAACGCGGAACTCGGCGGCACTTTGCAGAGCCAGATCATCGATAGTCTGCCTTTGAACGGGCGCAACTTTGAAAACCTGTTGCAATTGCGCCCGGGCGTCACCATCTATCCTGGCGGCTCAGGGTGGTCGCAAAGCACCAATGGCATCCGCGCTCATGACAATCTCTATCTGGTAAACGGTGTCAACGCCAGCGATCCTTGGATGGGCCAGAGCATGATGAATGCGGTCATGGCCGCGGGGGACGCGGGCACCCTCCTTTCCGTCGATGCCATCGACGAGTTCAAGACCGAGCAGAATCCCCGCGCGGAATATGGCTGGAAGCCGGGCTCGATCGTCAATGTCGGCGTGAAGTCGGGCACCAACGCTATACATGGCACCGCCTTCGCATTCGGCCGTGACACCGCGCTCGACGCCCGCAATTACTTCGATCAACCGCCTGCGCCGAAAGCGCCTGTAGCTCTCGAGCAGTTCGGTGGCACCGTGGGCGGTCCCCTCAAGAAGGACAAGTTGTTCTATTTTGCGGATTATGAGGGGCAGCGTTACGCGATTGGAAATCCGGTCCAGCACAATTTCCCGGTCACGGCCTCGATCGGAAATGCAAAGACGAGCCTGATCGATGCCTGCTTGGCTGTGGCGCCAGCTAGCCGTGCAGCGCTCAGCTTGGAGTTGGCGGGCATGAACTCTAGCTGCGCGCCTCTTCCTGGGCAGCCCGTAAACGGCTTCCAGGGCTTTTTTCCCGTCAATCCCGGTCCCGGCACTGCCGTATCCACGGCCCTGCCCAGCAACAATACGATTGATGGTGGACTCGCGAAGCTCGACTATCACCTCAGCGACCACCACTCCATCGAAGGCATGTATTTCCTGAGCCAGGGCGATACACTTTCGCTGGGCAGTCCAACCACCCAGGTGAATCCTAACTTTTTCGATGTGCAGCACGCGCGAGCGCAGACCGGGTCGGGAACCTGGACCTGGATTCCGAGTTCCCAGTGGGTTAACGAAGCCCGAATCGGCTACGGCCACTATTACCAGAGTTTCCTAAGCAACGATCATACCCTTGACCCCGCCGCCTATCCCTTCAACGGCGTGACCTACGTCATGCCCACAGGCGTAACCAATCCCTTCTATTTTGGGTTTCCGGCCATTACGATCGGCGGGTTTACCGCCCGGGCCGGCATCGGTGCCGGCTGGCCTAAGATCGTCGGACCGGACGGGATTTTGTCGGCCGTGGACAACATTTCCTTCCTGCATGGCAAGCACAGCTTCAAATTCGGCGGCGAATTCCTGGATACTCGCTCGAGTGAAGACGTCACGGCAAACGCCAAAGGACCAATATCCTTCTCCGGAGGCGGTGGCAAGGGGTTGCAAAACTTCTTCAGCGGCACGCTCAATAACGCGAACCTCTTCACTGGAGATCCAGTACGACATCTCCGTACCGAGGGCTACGCGGTCTTCCTTCAAGACGACTGGCGAGTCAAGTCGAACCTGATTGTCAATCTTGGGCTGCGTTACGAGCTCACCACCGTCATGAAAGACTCACATAACGGTCTGGGGAACTTCGACCCCACCCTCGGCTTAGTACAGGTCGGCCAGCAAATCAAAGCGCCCTATCGCGGCGACCACAATAACGTCGCCCCGCGCTTGGGCCTGGCTTGGGATGTCGCGGGCAACGGGAAAACCGTCGTCCGTGCCGGAGCGGGCCTCATCTATGAATCCCAGATCAGCTTCGACGTCACCAATGGCATCGGTAATTTGCTGGGGCTCCGCTCAATCCCCACAGGCCTTCCCCTTTATAATGCCGGCAGTACGACGGCGCTTCCTGCCGCTGGCAATATCACCACTGCCTCCACCACCTATAGTAGCGGGGCTCTCACGCCCATCCAGACTAACTGGCGCAATTTCAACCCTGCCCTGCCGATCAGCGCCGCAAACCCCGCTCTCTACGCCAGTGCGGCCTCTCCAGCCTGCGGTGATGGTTTTACCGTCCCGCCAGGGTATCCGAAAGCTCCGCCACCATGCAGCATCGTCGGCATCGACCCAAATCTTGTAACGCCCTATGTCGCGACTTGGAATCTCGGCATTCAGCGCGCCATCACCAGTAATCTCTCGTTTGACGTGGGGTATGTCGGAAACCGCGGCGTAAAGTTGCTCGGCAAGCTCGACGTGAACCAGGCACAGCCCGGAGCCGGTTGGAACACTCCGTTTAACGCGACCACTGCCGCGGCTGCGAAATTGCCAACATCGGGGGCGCTTTCCGCGGTCGGCCTTACCGCCGCGCAATATTGCATCAAGTTCGCGAATTGCGTGGTGAATGGGCTGGCTGAACAGGCATCTCGGTCCTTCACCGCTCCTTGCGCCGCTTCCATCGTTGGCCTGGGCGCAGTCAACGGATCCGGAGGGGTTTTCAATCCGGGTAACACCTGTCTCTCTTTCCTACAGAACGTGGCCATCATCAACAACAGTTATTTCTCCAACTACAACGGCCTGCAGGCCACCCTCACAGGTCGCAACTACCATGGCCTTTCCTTCACGGCTGGTTACACTTACTCACATTCTCTGGGTCTGGCGTCCGATCAAGGTACCAGCGGCAACTTCCCCATCGCCATAAACAGCTATGGGAACATTCGCAGCCAGCTCTACGGGTCCAGCGACTTCGATGTCCGCCACCGCGGCACGCTCTCGGTGAGCTACAACCTCCCGGGCCGTACCGGCATGGCGCAAATGCTCCAGGGCTGGTCCGTCAATTCGATTGTGCTTCTGCAGAGCGGCTCTGGCTGGGGTTTGGCCGACGTCACAGATGATTTGAGCGGAACCCACGAGGCCATTGGCAATGGCGCCGGCAGCCAGGGTGAGCAATGGGATTTCTTTGGCAATCCCAAGGACTTCAGTCCTGTCCATGGCTTCACTGACAACAACGGCGGAGTGGGTGGAGTGCCCTGTTTCGGTTTCGGCGGCGCTCCTTGCAACCCAACTATTCCGGCCGCGTGCCTGTCCCAAGCTACCGCGTTGGGACCACTTGCCGTGGCATCGTTAACTAACCTCGGCTGCTACGCCGTAGGCAACTCCGTGCTGATCCCTCCGGCCTACGGAAGTTATGGCAATACGGGCCGCAACATGTTTCGCGATGCCGGCTTCCGTAACTGGGACTTTTCGCTCACCAAAAAATTCAAGTTCACGGAACGGTTCAGTGCTCAGTTCCGCGCCGAGTTCTTCAACATCTTGAACGAACCGATCTTTGCCAATCCCACAGGAGGACCCGGCGGCGGTGCCGGCGATCCCTCAGGTGGCGCAGGTTTCGGGACTCAAAGCGCGACACCTGACGTACTCAGCTCAAATCCGGAGCTCGGATCGGGTGGTCCCCGTTCGATCCAGCTCGGCTTGAAGCTGGCCTTCTAGCTTTAGTCTTTTTTTCGGGACCAAACCGAAGGGGTCGGACTCTGAGTCCGGCCCCTTTTTTCTCGGCACACAGCATAATCGAATCTTCTAACAGCAGCGCGGTTTGGTTCCGAAGCACGCGCATCAGTGCCTCGACGGAAAGCCGCAGGATGTATACTCTAAGCCGAATCGGGAAATGATGACTGAATCGGAGGGTGCTTACGTGAAGAGAGGCGGCTTCTTGGCGGTTGTTCTTCTTTTCTCCATGACACGCCCGGTTATGGCCCACCACGGAACTGCAGGCTACGACATGACCAGCATGACCGCCTTTGCAAAGGCCACCATTACAGAGATCGAGTGGACGAATCCCCATTGCCAGATCCGTTTCGACGTGACCAGCGATAAGGGCGACCTCCAACACTGGACCCTGGAGGCTCCTCCTCCGAGCATGCTGGCGCCACGAGAGTGGACCAGGAAGTCACTGCAGGCCGGCGACGCGGTGAAGATCGAATTTCATGCCGCCAAGAACGGCTCGCCTTTTGGAATCATACAAAGGGTCACATTCCCAGATGGCAAGATGCTTCGGGCCTACCCGGACCGTCCGGACTCGAAGACTGAGTGAGGGAGTTTCATGCGAAATCTTTTCCTGCATTCCGCCGGTGTGTTGCTGGGAGTGCTCGCCTTATCCGCCCCTTCAGGAGCGCAAACATCGCCGGCAAACTCCAAGCCTGCGGCTCAAGGGCAGGTTCCCGATCTGTCTGGAGATTGGGGCAATCCCGTGGGAGCAGGGGGCGGCGGGTTTATCATTTCCGACCCAGGTGAAAAAAAGGCAGGAACCCCGCAAGACGACACACCCTATCAGCCCTGGGCACTGGCCAAGCTAAATTCCGAACGACCCGAAAACGGACCCCACGCGACTTTCGAGAATACGACGGACCCGCGCCTGAAGTATTGCGATCCCGTAGGTGTCCCACGGATTTACCTGATTCCCACGCAATTCCGTTTCGTTCAGACTCCCGATATTGTCTACCTCCTCTATCAATACGGTCCCACTTGGCGGCCCGTCGCCATGAACCGCGGCCACCGCCAGGACCCCGATCCCACCTGGTGGGGAGAGTCAGTCGGGCGCTATGAAGGCGATACTCTGGTGATTGACACCATCGGCTTTAACGATAAGACCTGGCTCGACCACGTCGGCCGCCCGCATAGCGAAGAACTGCACCTCGTGGAACGGTTTCGTCGCATTAATCACGACACTTTACAGATGGACTTGCTCTTCGAGGACCCCAAAACCTATACAAGGCCGTGGGCGGGACGCAAAATCTTCGTCTTGCAGCACGGTGGTTTCGAGGACGCCTATGCCTGCTCGATGTCGGAATACGAGCACTTTCGCCAGAGCGTCGTGGACCCCGTAACCGCCCCCAAGAAATAGCTACCGGCACAGAGTTATTCAGGTTCAGCGGCGGCCGCAAGTCTGGATCAGCTACATTTGCGAAATTCCACTACGGCTGGAATTGTTGCCTGCCACGGCAACTACATCGTCAGCCGTATTGTTCGCCCTCCAAGGGCACGCTATGCTGTAAGAACCCAAGAGTCCGGCGCCGCATCCTTAAATAAAGCGCGAAATAAAGCGCGCCGGGCCACCAAGCGGGATAAAGGAACGCCATGAATGTTAACCTCTATCGCCGCCTTCGAGATTAGTCACGAGCGCGGCTTTCTTCCCCTCCTCGATCCTCTCGCCCGTCTTCCTAAGGCCTTCGACGCATGGGAAACTGCGGCTCTGCGTTTACCGAAACTCCTGGCTTCCGATCAGGTTCGCCGCACGATTGCAGATCTCCCTCCGTTCCCAGTCGAAGCGATCAGCGACTGCCGCGAACGCGAGCGAGCCATGGTTCTCTTAAGCTATCTCGGGCACGCCTACGTCTGGGGAGGACCTCGGCCCGAGTTGATCTTGCCGGCGAGGCTTGCTGTGCCCTGGTACGAGATTGCGGAGAGTCTGGGCCGGCCCCCGGTGCTCAGCTATAGCAGCTACGCGCTTCACAACTTCTTCCGTTTCGATGCGTCACGCGAAATCGAATGCGGCAACCTCGCTCTGATCCAGAATTTTCTCGGCGGTATCGACGAGGAATGGTTCATCCTCATTCACGTGGAGATCGAACGGAAAGCCGCTCCGGCGATAGCCGTTCTGCACGATTGTCTCGATGCCGCCGAAGCCGGCGAGCACAAGCAACTGGAAATTCTCCTCTCCCAAGTGGAATCGTCGCTGAGTGCAATATTCGCAACCCTCCGGAGAATGCCGGAACACTGCGAGCCTTTTATTTATTACCACCGGGTTCGCCCGTATATTCACGGCTGGAAGAATCATCCGGATATCCCGGACGGTGTCATATACGAGGGCGTTAAAGCCTACCGAGGACATCCCCAGCAGTTCCGCGGCGAAACCGGAGCCCAAAGCGCGATCGTTCCGTCACTCGATGCCATGCTCGGTGTGAAGCACAAGGAGGATGAGCTCAGCGCTTATCTCCGGGAGATGCGCACTTATATGCCGCCGGCACATCGCGCCTTCATCGAGTCGCTGGAAAGACGAACTCCGGTGCGGCCGTTTGTCCAACGTGCCGGCCGGCAGCCACTAACGGCCGCATTCAATGCATGCGTGGAAACGCTCCAGGCCTTTCGTTCACTGCATCTCGAATATGCTGCGTCCTACATATTCCGGCAAGCTCAGACCGACGAGAAGAACCCGCATGCCGTCGGAACTGGCGGCACTCCGTTCATGGAGTATCTGAAAAAGCACCGCGACGAAACCGCCGAGCATTGTGTGAAGTGAGCACGCCTCGCCTCTGGCCTCCGCTTGCGGGGTCGAATAGGCAAGCTGCGCGCCGCGCTCTTCAGCCTGAATCGGGACCAGCCTTAGCTGTTGCCAGCCGCTAATTCGACGAGTCGCTGGGACGCGGGTGCAGCAGCAACTTCTGCACGCGCCAATTCAGCAACTCGCCGACGTACAGCTCGTTTTCCGATGGGCAGGCGATTTCGTGAATCCAACCGAACTGCTTGAGCTGCTTGCCAGCCTCGCCTAGCACGCCCACCACTTTTCCGTCCAGCGTGAGTTTGTAGACGCGGCCAGGATACGCATCGGAGCTGTACAGGTACTGAGTCGGCCCCGGCGTGATGCAAACCGCCCAGGGAGCGCCGGGCGCCATCGTGCCGGTTACGTTTGGCCCGGGCTTATTGCCGATGGCCGGCTGTGCGGCGTTAGCATCGAATGGCACGTCAATGGTGATCTGGCGAAGTAGTTTTCCGTCGCTGTCAAACACCTGAATCCTGCGATTTCCCCGGTCGGCCACATAGATGTTGCCTTGAGCATCGGCAGCGATGCTGTGAGGGGTATTCAACTGGCCCGGACCGTCGCCCGGCTCGCCCCAGGATTTCAGCCACTTGCCGTCCTTATCCACCTTGGCCACGCGCGAA
>QHYR01000220.1 GCA_003223315.1 Acidobacteriota bacterium
GAAGCCCGGGGTAAAATTACGCGCGTGAACCACGGACACGTCGCCGCGCAGGAAAAACCCTCCTTTCTGATACGCGGGCGTCGCCGTAAACGCGAACGCGCTGCTCCCAGGCCCATAGATCAAGCTCAGGGCTGCCGGATCCGTGACGGGAAGGCCGCTGCTGCTGGTTATATATTCCGGACGGGCGGCCAGCGATATTCCATGCTTGAAATTGTAGTTGAGCAGCACTGCGCCGCCTGTCGTAGACCCACTGCCTCCGATTCCGATTGCCGGGTTCGCCCCCACGTGCGTGTACTGAAAATACGGAGTGATCATCAAGCTCTCATGGCTATACGTGTAGATCACGTTATAGATCGACTCGTTGTTAAGCGCCGTGGATGTCGCGAAGGGATTGTTGGTGGGTGCAGTATGCGCGACATTTCCGCCAGCCACAAATGAGAGCGTATTCGACGAATTAAACGCGTAAGCCGCCGATCCCCACAGCCAGTTATAAACATTGGAGTAGAAGCCATCGTTCCAGGTGAACGCTAAAGTGAGCTTCTTGAACGTGCCGCCGACCTCCACGCCGCGGTTAACAGCGTTCTCCTGATTCCACAAGATGCCGCGCTCGACGTTCATGTTTTCGAAGCTGAAGGTGTACTCACCCCCAATCAGAGTGGGCAGCGCGCCCACTTCTGCGAAGAAATTGCCTTTGACCAGCTTGACGTAGCCCTGAGGGAACGGCCCGTAAAAGTCCCCTACAGCGGTCGGTAGTCCTGACGATAGCGCCTCGACTGACCTGATGTAGGGCACCCCCAAATCCGGTAGTGAGTAAGCGCCAGCTTGCAGGTAGAACTGGAACCATCCGCTCGTCTTTTGCAAAAAAATCTGCGCGTTACTGACATCCCACTCGGTCGGCTTGTCAAATCCCAGTGTGTAATTCGATTGCACCAGACCAATGCCGCTCAAAATACCCGTAATGGCCACAGTTCCAAGCGGCCCTGCGTTGAACGTGTGTGACGGCGCTGCCGTTGACAGCGGCGCCGTCATGGAAGGATTGGGCAGCGGTTGCGGCGTGGAAGGCGCTGCCGCCGCCGGCGTCTGCGCAGGCGCGCCTCCAGCGGGAGCCTGCGCAAATGCCTGCTGCTGCCCCGCTACAGTCAGGCTTACGACCACCATCAATACGTATATAAGAAGACCACCCCATTGCTTCTTCAAGGTAATGCTCCTTTCAAAGCTTTTGCCTTTTCTACAGCAATGAAGCTCCATCGCTTCGGCGGAGAATTTACGCGGCGCTTCGAAAAAACACCAACGCAATTTTTCGATAGAACTCATCCAAAAGTCCTGGCGTATTGTTTATGCCGCCACCCGCTGAAAGATTGATCGGACTCATGCAAAAAACCAGCAGGCCGCCGTTTCTTCGCGTATCATTTCGAGTGCGCGGAGCATCTCACGCGCCGGGCCCACATGACAGAACCGAAAACGGAACCGAGTACGGCATCGAAAATCGGATCGGCCACGGAGTCCAAAACCACCTCGACGCTTCCGGCCAATGGCGCTGCCATTCGCACCAAACAGCTCACCCGCCATTACCGCCTGGGCGATTCTGTGATTCGTGCCGTGGACGGCATCACACTCGATGTGCACGCGGGCGAATTCCTCGCCTTTCTGGGCGCCTCCGGGTCCGGCAAATCGTCCTTGCTCAACTTGCTCGCCGGCCTCGATCACCCGACTTCAGGCGCCGTCTTCGTCCTCGGACGTGAGCTCGGCCGCATGACTTCCCTCGAGCTGTCGCGGCACCGCAACCAAACCATCGGCATCGTCTTTCAATCCTTCAATCTCCTTCCGCGCATGACCGTCATGGAAAATGTGGAGCTGCCTCTGCGCCTCGCGGAAGTGCCGCGCGCGTCTCGTCCCGCGCGCGTGAAAGAAGCGCTCGAGCGTGTGGGCCTCGGCGAACGCCTGGCGCATCGGCCCGGGGAGCTCTCCGGCGGCGAACAGCAGCGCGTGGCCATCGCACGCGCCATGGTCAATCGTCCGCGCATTCTGCTCGCCGACGAGCCCACCGGAAATCTCGATAGCAACACGGGAGAAGAGATTTTGCGCTTGATCTCCGGCATCAATCGGCCGTCTGATCACTCGTCCGACGGCGAAGAGCCCACCGCCGTGCTCGTGGTCACTCACGAACGCGCCCTCGCCGAGCATTACGCGGGACGCATCGTCACTCTCGCCGACGGGCGCATCGAACGAATCGAGCAGCGCTGAGATATATATATGAAAATCGGCGATCTGACTGAACTCGCAACTCAAAACCTGCGCGAGGCGCTCCTCCGCAATTCGCTCACGACCCTCGGCATCGCCGTCGGCGTCGCCTCGCTCGTGGCCATGCTTTCTCTCGGCGTGGGCTTGCAGGACCTGATCAACCGCCGCCTGGAACGCAACGGCCTCTTCGATACGGTTCTGGTGCGCCCTCGAACTTCCTTCAACGCCACCGGCCAGATTCGGCGCAATCGCGATTTCGGCCCCGACCGGACCAACGAACGCACGAACGGCCGAGCGGACGACCGTAAAAGTGATGATCGCAAGCAAGATGACGCCCGCCGCGATCCCGCCGATTCCGATATCGTCTCGCGCCCGCTCGATAAAGACGCGCGCCGCGAACTCGCCCAACTCCCTCACGTCCTCGAGGTCTATCCCGAATTTCGCTTCACCGGCGATTTGCGTTTCGGCACGGCGGGCCATCTCACGCAGGTCACCAGCCTGCCCGCTTCTGCTTCCACGAGCGACGGCCTCGAAGGCATGCAGGGACGCTTTTTCTCCGCGCCCGAGGCGCACGAGATCATTCTGCAGGCCGATGCCGCCGCCGATCTCGCCGATTCCCAGCATCTGCAGCCCGCGGATATGCTCGGTAAGGACTTGGTCCTGCGTTACGCTGGCCGCGAGCCCCTGCCTGCAACGTCCCCTAACTCTCGCGCGCGCGATCGCGCCGCCAACGCCGATGACGCCGCCTTCGGCTTTTCCATCATTTCCGAGCGCATCTCCCTGCGCGTCGTCGGCATCGTGGACGCCGAAACCGTGGCCTCCGGCGCCAATGCCTTTGGGCGCTCCGGCGCCTATGTTCCGCTTGCCGTCGCCGAAGAACTCGGCGTCGTCCAGGGCAATGACATGGGTGAAGTCGTCCGCGAATCCGCACTCGGTGGCAATGGCCAGCATTACACGAACCTCACGGTAAGGGTCGAACGCCCCGCCGACGTCCCCGCCGTCGAAGACTCCGCGCGCCGGATGGGCTATGCGCCTTTTTCACTGCTCGATCTCACGCGCAATCTCCGCCGCCTGTTCGCAATTTTGGATTTGCTGCTGGGCATTTTCGGCAGTCTGGCCCTCGCGGTCGCATCCTTGGGAATTATCAATACGCTGGTCATGGCCATTCTCGAGCGCCGCCGCGAGATCGGAGTCCTAAAGGCTCTGGGCGCGTCCGACAAAGACGTTCGCCAGCTATTTTTTGCCGAAGCGGGAGTGATGGGGCTTTTGGGAGGTGCAGGCGGAGTCGCGCTGGGATGGGCGATTGGCCGCCTGATTCAGCTCGGCACGAACTACTATCTGCGCCAGCAGCAGATTCCACCGGAAAACATCTGGACCGTGCCGGTCTGGCTGGTCGCTTCTGCCATCGTTTTCTCTCTCGTCGTCAGCCTGGCCGCGGGACTCTATCCCGCCAGCCGCGCCGCCCGCCTCGACCCGGTCGAGGCCCTCCGCTACGAGTAATCCGGGCGGCTGCAAAAAACGAAACGGGGCATTCCGCTGAGGGTCGGAACGCCCCGCCTTCCCCTGCCTGCCTCCGCTTAGGCAGGCAAGCTTGTTATGCAGCGTTTTCGTCGTTGCCGCGCAGAAATTCGTACCGGTGTATTTCCGCCACGATTCCCGAGCGTCCCGAAGCGTCGTCCTCGGTGCGATGCACGCGTCCCAGGCAGCGCACTCGCACCGGGCCGGCCAGGGTAATCTCGTGCGGCAGGGTCAAGATAATTTCCACCGGCGAGCCGCTGTCGACTTGTTTCGGGAGAAAAAAGTAGACGCCTCGCGAGCTGACGTCTCTCGATTCGGTCTGCGCCTCGCCTACCGCTATCCCGCTGGTCCATCGGACCGTCATGGGTAGTTTGATTTGAAAGCGCCGCGCCTTACGACGTTCCGAGTAGACCACGGGAATCCTCCGCAGCAAGGTTCTCGACTTACATTAACTTTGCGGCGCCGCACCGCTCAATAGACCGTTTGTTTTAGTCCTGCGGCCGAATGACGATAGTACTTGCGTACTATGGAATTGCCGCACCGGGACGCGAGCCACCGGCGCGAGCTTGCCGCGCGGATAGCGCTGACGCCAAGATGCGATGTAGGGACTCGCACGTAAGACCGACATGTGGGGCACCCGCAAGAGGCATCCCCGGGGCTTCCACCACCCCGGGTTCCGCCCTGGGCTAATTTGTTTCGTCCCTGAAGGGACTTTTCGACGGCACCCCTCTCCTGCCTTTGTTGACGCCGCGAAGCTCCTGATGTCCATGACGTTCGCGGCGGTGGCCCCCCGGGCCACATTTATGTAAGTGTTCATTCTGAACGGCTTCAGATTCAGCATTTTCGGATGGGTAATAATATACTTGACTAACCATGCGAATTAGCGTACTGTTCTCTCACTATGAGAGACACACCAAAGACGCTCCAACAGGCTATCCGGTACTTCTCAAATGAACAAGTCTGCATCGACACGATTGCGGAGCTTCGCTGGCCTAACGGCCCAGTCTGCCCGAAGTGCCATCATACCGAGCATTACTATCTGGCGACTCAAAAGCGCTGGAAGTGCAAGAAGTGCTCGAAGCAATTCTCCGTCAAGCTGGGCACCATCTTTGAGGATTCTCCAATCCCGCTGGACAAGTGGCTCGCCGCGCTTTGGATGTTGGTCAACTGCAAAAATGGAATCTCTTCGTATGAAGTCGGGCGCGATTTGGGAATCACTCAGAAGTCAGCATGGTTTGTCCTGCATCGGCTCCGCTTGGCTTTGCAGAATGGCTCTGTGATGAAAGTAGGCGGAGCAGGAACAGAGGTAGAAGTGGATGAGACGTTCATCGGCGGGAAAGCACGCAATATGCACCATGGCTCCGCACGGCGGAATCGTCTGAATCAGACTGGAGTTACTGGCAAAACCGCCATTGTCGGATTGCTGGAGCGCGGCGGAGAAGTGCGGGCCGCTGTTGTTCCGACTCGACGCAAGCGCGATCTGCAAGGGCATATTAAAGACAACGTGAACACTGGCGCATTGCTCTATACCGACGCGTTCATGTCCTATATGGGATTGGATGAAGCGGGATACATCCACAAGGTTATAGATCACGCGGAGCGGTACGTTGATGGCCGCGTGCACACAAACGGACTCGAAAACTTCTGGTCGCTTCTCAAGCGCGGCGTACGCGGCACCTACGTCAACGTAGAGCCATTCCACTTGTTCCGCTATCTGGACGAGCAAGCATGGAGATTCAACAATCGCGCAACGAAAGAGCGTCCAATGAAAGACGCAGATCGCTTCAATTTGGCGCTATCAACAATCGCAGGGAAGCGTCTAACATTTGCAGAAGTCACCGGCAAGGCGGGAGCCGCCGAGGCCTTATAGTGCGGGACGTTTCAAGCGTGGGAAGCGAGCGCTTAGTTCTCTTCCGCTTTTCAGCACGTAGCTTAGATTTTAGTTCAGAGTGCGATACAGATAGAATTTTTCTCAACGCGCCTTCAAAGGCCGCATATTCACCCGACTCATTCTTGGCGGAAGGTTTAGGGTGACTAGCAGGCACAGATAGGAGTCTGTGCCAGTGTGCGCGAAAAGTCAAACTAAGGCTTCAGGACAGAAAGCCACTTTCATAAAAAGCCCATGTGATATCGCGGATAAGATGCGCGGCTTGATGGAGTGTTGGAGCAATCGGCTTACCCTTGACAACTTGCGGCTCTCCGAACGCTATTTGAAATTCGGGCTTCATATTCTCATTCGCTTTCGCTATCGGGACTCTGTGGAGTATATCGCCCTGCTTCAGCGGAAACGGTGCGCAGGATTCGGTTTTAAAAACGGAAGCTTCTTGGTCGGGAGTGAGCCTGTCAGTAATGCCAACCGCTGCTTTGTATCTGGCAATGCTGTCACGGTCCATGGTCACAAGCGGATTGCTCAAGGCCGCGGTGAGCAGGGTACGGTGCTTGTCGAAGAGGTCCAAGCAGTGGATGTGTCGGAGAATTGCGCCTTTCCCTCCATCGTATGCTTCGATAGCTTTGAGCGCTTTAATAGCCTCTGGCCCAAGTCTCTTTACTACTCCACTTTTTTTGGATTTGTGTTCTGCGGCCGCTTCCAAGCACTTGATAAATTCATCACGGTTATTCCCAGTCGGGAAGTACAAACCCGCAATCAAGGGCGGTTTCTGGCAATAGACTTCAGCCATTCGATAAATGAGGTGGTCGAGCGCAGAACGCAAACAGTGGACAGCATCGCCAACGATAGCTGGAAACATATCGGGGATGGGCCATGCTTGCTCAAGTCTGTAGATGCGTTCTCCGGTGTTAAAGTCATCATTGGAACTAACTTTGTAGGCCTGGACCCTGAATTTGTCCCACTCAACACACAAATATGTGATGTGATGTTCGGCCCGTTCGACTTTGGAAGTCAGGCGGTCAAAATCCATGAGAGCACGCTAACATGGTGACGTTGGTTACTCAAGTATATTATTGCCTTTGCAAGTGTTGATTCCACGTGCTTTAACTCGGATGAATATGTAAGTGTTCATATTAGGCAAGTTGCGTTCGCTTTGAGGTAAGTATACGTTCCGCGCGCCTTAGCCTTCGGAAAGAAGCGCCGACGTTTAGAAAGATCGG
>QHYR01000221.1 GCA_003223315.1 Acidobacteriota bacterium
GATTCGCTCGGGCCGCGTGCGAGTGAACGGCGCTGTGAAACGCAATCCGGAGGCGCCGGTATTTCTCGGGCGCGACCGCATCGAGGTCAACGGCGCGCCAATTCGTCCTGCAGCGAAATTGTATTTAATGCTGAATAAGCCGCGTGGCCTGGTCACCACGGCCTCAGACGAAAAGGGCCGCCCGACCGTTTATTCGAGGTTGGGCGATGAGGTGCCCTGGGTTGCGCCGGTAGGACGCTTGGATAAGGCCAGCGAAGGGATGTTGCTGTTGACCAACGATTCGGAATGGGCCGCACGGATTCTGGCCCCGGAAACGCACCTTCGAAAAACTTATCACGTGCAGGTTTCCGGGGTGCGGGATCTTGAACTCGCGCATGCCTTGGTGCAGGGCTTGCGCGTTTCCGACGGTGAATTCCTGCAAGTGAAAGACGCGCGGATACTGCGGCAGGGTCATCGCAACACGTGGCTGGCCATCGTTTTGGACGAAGGGAAAAACCGCCACATCCGTCGCATGCTCGAGCAACTCAGGGTCGAAGTGCTGCGGCTCGTCCGCGTGGCCATAGGTCCGCTCGCGCTAGGTGAACTGGCGAAGGGCGCATCTCGTCCGCTGACGACGGCGGAAAAATCGGCGCTCGATGCCGCGATACGGCAATCGAATCGCAGCAGGAGATGATCCCGCCGCTGATCTCATCCGACACGGCGTCCGGAGGGCAGCCAAGAAGGGGAGAACCCTCCCGCCGTAGCGGGAGGTCCTCAGAACCAGCGGGTCCTTACGATGACTTCGGCGGCACGATATCCGGCGCAGATTGGATCGTGGTTTGATAGCTGAAAGCCATGCGCCACGTCTGGTCGCCCTTCACCCAGATGCGGCTGATGTGGTTGGGCTTGCCGGCATAGGGATTCGCTTGCGCGATCATGATCACGACGTCGCCGAAGTGGATGAACCTCACCGCTGGAGTTTTCGCGAGCACTGGCGGCGCAGGACCGAAACCCGGCGCGCTAAGCTGTTTGAGCCGCCCCGCTTTGTCGGTTGGTTCCGCGGCACCAGAGCTAATCAGCACGAACTCATCGAGAAAGTGTGTCGACCAAGCTTTGGGATCATGATGCAACACGGCCGTTTCCAGCTCGCCCCAGGACTTGAGGATGCCCTTCTCAGCATCGTCTTTAGGCGTATAGGGCACGCCTTTGCAGGGATTCTCGCAATCATTCGTAGTCGGCAAAGGAGGAGGCGCCGAACCGGAGCGTTGCGTAACCTCCTGATAAACGAGCAGGCGCCATCCCGCCGGCCGCTTTGCCCATATGCGCAGGACGTGTACCTTGCCGCTGGCAATCTGCACGGCGGCGACGTCTGGTCCGTAGCCGCGCTCGCTCATTTGCGCCCCGCTCTCGTCGCCCAGCACGGGTTTCGGCAGCGCCGCAGCCACCTTGGCTCGGCCGACCGTATCTCCGGCCGAATTCGTCCACGCCAGTTGAGCATCGACCATCTTTTCCGCTGCGGCCTTGTCGCCTTTGGCGAGCGCAGCAACGAGCGCGTGATCGGCTTCCTTCACGGCGGCATCGTCGGCCGGAGCGGCCGCCGCGGTTCCGCTAAAAGAGGGGCAAATTGCCGCCGCGGCAAACACCAGACCGGCACACACCAGCCTGCAGCGAATGCTACTGAGGAGTTGTTTCATGTGAATCTCCTTCTCGGAGGATGATGCGGATTCTATGTCCGGCTCATCCCCGCGTCAACGTTGCCTGCCAGGCATTCCGCGCAAATCCCTCATGAATTTCGCGAGACACCGCGGCCGCCAACTGTAAAGTTGCGCCGCGTTCAAATTGCTGTTAAAACCGTCCGTAGGGAGATCGAGGAGGAAAACCCAATGAGGAACCTAATACACTCTTTCACGGTTGTGGCACTTTTGGTCCTGGTAGCCGTGGGGACTGCGGCGGCACAGCAAGGGCAAGCCCCGCCGCCTTCCAAATTTAAGCTGATGAGTTCCGCCTTCAGCGACGGCGGCCAAATCCCAACTCAGATTTCATGCGCGGACCCTAACGCCACCTCACCGGCGCTGAGTTGGAGCAATCCGCCCTCGGGCGCGATGAGCTTCGCGTTGGTCATGCACGATACGGACGCGGCCCCTCAGAAAGGGACGATGGACGTCACCCACTGGATTCTCTGGAATATCCCCGCAAGCTCAAGTTCGCTAGTGGGTAACGTAAAGCCGGACTCCTCGCCCGACGGCATTGCCCAGGGCAAGAACGTCCGCGGTGTGAATGGCTATCAGCCGCCCTGCCCGCCTCCCGGCGCGACGCCTCACCATTACACATTCGAACTGTACGCCCTGGACAGCAAAGTCGATCTGCCGGCCGGATCAACCCGCGCGGACCTGCTGAAGACGATGGATGGCCACGTTATCGGCAAAGCCACGACCGGAGGGACTTTCGGCCGCTAAGCGATAATCCTCCGGCCTCAACGAATATTTACTCCAGCCAAGCAGCCGAATGGCCCCGGCGCTGGCGGCTTCGCCTGCCCAATGTACGACGTTGCCTTTTTCGTCTTTGGCGTCGAATAGAACCAGGGTGTGGGGATTTTGCCACATGAACTTCGTCTTGCGGGGCGACTCGCACTGTCAATTGCGCCAATGTCGCAGAAAAGCCGGGCAAATCGTAGCCGCTGGTGAGGGTGTACAATCTGTCCTTCGTCCGCGGAGATGACATGGTTGGCTTCCCCGGTGTCGACTTCCTGGAAACCGATTCTTTGCTGAACGACGACGAGCGCCTCGTGCGGCAGACGACGCGCGAATTTGTCGACCGGGAAGTTCTGCCCATCATCGAGAAGCACAATCGCGAAGCTATCTTCCCCATGCACCTGGTGCCGCAAATGGCCGAGCTGGGATTTTTCGGCGCCAATCTGAGCGGCTACGGGTGCGCCGGGATGTCCAACGTCGCCTACGGCCAAGTCATGCAGGAACTCGAACGCGGCGATTCCGGCCTGCGCAGCTTCGTCTCCGTGCAAAGCGCCCTGGTGATGTATCCCATCGACGCCTTCGGCTCTTCCGAGCAGAAGGAGAAATGGCTGCCCGCGCTGCGCAGCGCCAAGGCGATCGGCTGCTTCGGCTTGACGGAGCCGCAATTCGGCTCGAATCCCGCGGGAATGCTCACGCGGGCCGTACGCCGCGGCCGCGCCTACGTGCTCAACGGCGAGAAAATGTGGATCACCAATGGCTCTCGGGCCGATGTGGCCCTGGTTTGGGCCAAGGCCGAAGACGGCCGCATTCGCGGCTTTCTCGTGGAAAAGGGCACGCCCGGATTCAAGTCCTGGGACGTGCACGGCAAGTTATCGTTGCGCGCCTCGATTACTTCAGGCCTGTCTTTCACCGATTGCGAAATTCCGGCGGAAAACGTGCTGCCCGGCGTCGAAGGCCTGCGCGGCCCGCTCTCCTGCCTTACGCAAGCGCGTTACGGAATCGGCTGGGGCGCCATCGGCGCGGCCATGGCCTGTTATCAAACGGCGCTCGAGTATGCCAAGACGCGCCGCCAGTTTGAAAATAAGCCTATCGCCGCACACCAACTGGTGCAGGATAAGCTCGTGTGGATGATCACAGAAATCAGCAAGGCCCAATTGCTCGCTCTGCACGTGGGCCGGCTCAAAGACCAGGACCGCGCCACGCCCGAGCACGTCTCCATGCTGAAAATGAATAACGTCTGGATGGCCCTGGAAACCGCGCGCAAGGCCCGCGACATCCTCGGCGCCAATGGCATCGTCGACGACTACTGCGTCATGCGCCATATGAACAATCTCGAATCCGTCTCCACCTATGAGGGCACGCACGACATTCATCGTCTCATCATCGGCGAGCACATCACCGGCCTGTCTGCCTTCGCCTAATCGCAGTTTTATGAAGGTGTCATTCCGAGGGGCGCAGCGCGCAATCTGCCTCAGCCGATTCTCGCCGCGCGACGAGGTCCGGTGTCAGGACTCCGGCGGAGTCCACCGGACTCCACAAACCGGAGAATCTGCTTTTCCAGACGACCACCATTCACGAGAGTGGGCTAATTCCATGTTACTGACGTACACTAAACCCGGCTCGCCTCATGCTCCCTCACGGCAGACTCATTAGCCTGGCGATCACGGCGGTGGTGTCCCTGTGGCTCTTGACCGCGCCTGTCTATAGCGGCGGTCAGACGTT